>JBCCFC010000384.1:0-10438 GCA_039029935.1 Chloroflexota bacterium | reverse complement strand
TTAAAAGATAATATCAGCGTATAATGATTTAAAAGTTATCATCGCTATCATGAGTACCCTTAAAGTAACACTTGGAAATATTCTTGGATCACTTACGGCTTTAAGGTACTACCATCGCACTATTCTAGTAACTATTCACCTATTATTAAAATAGACTATCTGCCAACCTGTCTGCATATCAAAAACTTGAGAATATGGCACTTTAACGTCAAAGAGCCAACAAAGTTTTAGAGTGCATATTTGCTATATTTGTATTGCAAGGAGAACCTTATAAAGATGCAGCACAACTCAGGCAAGTCTTCAGCAAAGACAAGTTTGTCAGTTCCGTCCAAATCACACAAAGACAAGACTGGCAACACACATACACAGCAAACAAATAATCTGAACCGTCTGATGCGGCTTTATCACTTCCGCGCACAGATGACCTTAGCAGAACGCTATCCAAGCGCATGGGGCGCGATTCAGTCAACATGGCGCATGTTTCGGGATGCCTTGCAGCCTGCTACATTTTTGCAACGACAGACCGAGTGGCATTGGCCGCAACTGGGGCGTCGTATAGCCAAGACTGCTGCGAGCAGTGCAGTTGGTGCATCGCTATTATTGACACCGCTGATGCAGGCTGCTCCAGCGTTGCAGGCGGCGACGATTACAGTCAACACGGACTCAACCATCAGTGCGGCTACTGCCGCAAATGTAAATGGGGGAATTCCTGATCCAGATTGTAATTTAGCAGATGCGATCACAACCGCAAACACGAACAATGCAACGGGTGGCTGTTATGGCCCACGAATCGACGGTGCATTGGGCGAGCATGACATTATTGTTTTCGACTTAGAAGAGGATGTTGCCGAACTCAGGTCCACCAGTCAAACTGGCCCAGACACCGTCTATCTCTCCACCATTGACAATGATGTCAATGGCTATAATGGTCTGCCAGTCATCACCAGCACGATTACAATCAGTGGCGGTACGGGGATAACGATTACGCGTGGTTTGGGTTTTGCACCCAATCGCACCGCTGATCGACTTTCTAATTTTCGTATTCTCCAAGTGGATGAGGCTGACTTAACGCTTGATCACGTCACCATTCACAATGGCTATGCTGATGGTCAATCTGGAACATCCCTCTTCCGAGATACGTCTGGTGCTACTTTTGTCGATCCTCTATACCTCTCTGGCGGTGGCGTTTTAGCCATCAACGACGCCTCTGTTACGCTGAACGACAGCCATCTCGTCCAAAATTATTCTGGCTATGCTTCGGGCGACCCATATGGGTATGTGGGAAGCGGCGGTGGTATCAGGCTCGAAAACAATAGTTTGCTGACGATGAATGCAAGTACCATTGTCGGCAATTATTCGCAATCCGTTGGGGCTGGCGTCTCCGCAGACAATAGCACAGTGATTGTCAATGAGAGTGAAATCAGCGATAATAATGGCGGTGGTATCTATGCAGATAGTTATCAGGCGCCCCCAGCCCCTTCACCCCGACCACCATCACCTCTGAGAAATGGTAGTGCGCATGAAGAAGCTCAGATTCTCACGCGTGGAGCCGTGACGGTCAGCAACAGTACCGTATCTGGTAACTATAATGGCTCAGGTATTGCTGTTGGATATTATACCTCATTAGCCGTGATAGATAGCGATGTGATGAGCAACAGCAACGTTGCTGGCGGTGGTATTTGGGCGGACTACTATTCACCTGTCACCATTTCTGGTGGCACAATCTCGCATAATGATGCGCTCGTCGGTGGTGGTATTTATGCAAAACGCTCTTCTCCCGTCATCGTTTCTGGTGGTACAATCTCGTATAACAATGCTGCATCTCGCGGTGGTGGTATCGTAGCAGTTTCCGGTAGTTATCTCACACTGTCAGACTCAATGGTTATTGCGAATACAGCCAGCGACAATACACGTAGCCGTGCTGATGCCACCAACCCTCGCGGCGCATCACCGCCTAGTGCATATGGGGGCGGTATTCTGATCTCTGCGAACACCATGACGGTGACAGGCAGCACTATTGCCTATAACCAAGCAATGGATGGTGGTGGTGGTATTTTTGCAGGTCCAGCAGGCTTTGCCCCACCGATTGGCACCTCTGTATTCGTGACGGACAGCATCATCAAGCACAATGATGCCCAAGGTGGTGGCGGCATCTTTAGCCACTATGGCGGTCTTGTCACTGTTGCGAATAGTAAACTCTTCTCTAACACCAGTGCTTATGGCGGTGGTATTTTTGCAACCACTTCCTATGCATATGGAGATAACGTTAACCTGCTTGTCACAGCCAGCAGCACAGAGCAGTTTGGTCTCTCGTCGGATAATCTAGTCACTGTCATCAGTAGCACGGTTGAAGATAATTATGCACGTACTGGTGGCGGTATCTATGTTTATGGTAATTTCGGAACAGGGCCAGACTTAGCCGCCAGAGGCATCAATCAGGTTATCGAAGAAGCCAATCTACTGCATATTGAAGAGAGCCAAATCATCCATAACACTGCCATGAACAGTGGTGGCGGTATTTATGCCTTGCGACTGCCACCAGAAAATTTTGCAACGAGCAGAGGTGCGCCACTAACCTACTCATACCTGACTTCGGTCAGTGTGGTCAGCAGCACAATTGACAGCAACGAGGCAGGTGGCTCTGGTGGCGGCGTCTTCGCAGGTCTTACACCTGGGTTTGGTTTAT
The DNA here is from genome assembly GCA_039029935.1 of Chloroflexota bacterium. Classification (GTDB taxonomy): domain Bacteria; phylum Chloroflexota; class Anaerolineae; order Caldilineales; family Caldilineaceae. The sequence goes on along the minus strand of JBCCFC010000384.1, from coordinate 7,752 downwards.
CTGCGAGAAGTACACAACACGCAGGCTTGCATTACAGCGCGGTATTGATGGAAAATAGTATTGTCAGTGCCAACCGTGCAGGCAGCAGCGGTGGTGGCATTTTTGTGGATGGATTTGTGCCCCCTATTGCTGCTGCAACATCCAGAAGTGCCAGCCAAGACTACGTGTACGAAAACCCTGTTAACATCTATCACAGCACCATCATTGATAACTATGCGATGGGCAGCGGTGGTGGTATCGGCACACGCCATTATAGCCCTGTCTATGTTGCATCAAGCGATATTCTGTCGAATACAGCGGAAAACGGTCGTGGTGGTGGCATTTATGTGGATCGGATTAATGCGCCATTTGCCCAATCATTGGTCACAGCCAACCGCCACAAGTCCGACAACGCAAGGGCAAACCGCAGTATTGCACAAGGACTTTACTACTATACAGTGTCAGTCTATGACAGTACGATTGAGCATAACTACGCTGGCGATGCTGGTGGTGGTATTTTTGCAGCGGCGGACACCGAGTTAATGCGTTTCCGTTCGGCAGACAACACTGTGCGCGATGCTTCCGTAAACAACGAGGCCAGAGTCCTAGAGCAATGTGGATGTGGTCTGGATACCGGTCTGGATACCATGGTTGTCATCAGCAGTTCTGTTTCACACAACCGGGCCTTTGGACCCGGTGGTGGTATTGCGACACAGGGATATGGCAACCTAAGCGATATAATGTCAACGCGCGGCGCAGACACCAACCGCGCTGCTGATGCGCTCAACCAACTCATCTATAACAATATCTACATCTCTCGTACGAACATTATCTCCAATGCCTCATACGCCGGTGGTGGCGGTATCTCTGCCAGTAACGTCAGCTATGTCTCGATTGCGGATAGCTACATCGCCCACAACTATGTGGTTGGCGGGGAAAACGGCGCCAATGGCGGCGGTATCAGCGTCTATAACTACGCAGGAGTGTATGCCTATAACAGTTCGGTCATTTCAAACGTAGCAACACTGGATGGCGGTGGCATTCATGCATCGAATAGGAGCTATGTCGGTTTGGGCAATAGCCTAGTCAGCGATAACACCACAGGGGTCCGAGGTGGTGGTATCCACGCAGAAATCGACAGTACGGTCTTTGTCGGTGGTAGCGATATCGCCAACAATCATACATTACTCCTCGGCGAGATCGGTGGCCCATTCAGCTTCCCTGGTGGTGGTGGCATCTCGGCAATATCCAACACCTATACAAGCCTCATCAGCAGCACTATCAGCATCAATACAGGTATAGGTGGTGGTGGTATTCTTGCAAACTACCTCAGTCCTGTTTATATGATCAGCAGTACAGTTGAAGATAACTATGCTCAGGTGGGTGGTGGTCTCTTAAGTATTGGTTCTTATGCCTCTAATGGTCCACGAACTGCGTCGCATTCAGAAGGCTTGCCACAGAAAATTCAGCGTATGGTTGACAGTACTCACCAACATAGCACTGCCAGAGGTATCACTCAGGCCCCAGAGACACCTATCGTTATTGACAATAGCACAATTGCCAACAATAGAGCGGCGTATGGTGGTGGCATCCTTGCTGCGTTCTTTAACCCTATCACTGTAACCCATAGCACAATCAAGCAGAATATTGCCCATAGCGGTAATGGTGGTGGTCTCGTTTCTATCTTTGGAAGCAACACCATCATTGAGAGTAGTGATATTACTGACAACAGTGCCGATGGTAACGGTGGTGGTGTATTCATTGGTGGTAGCACCGTCAACATTAGTAATACCCGTCTTTTGTACAATGATTCCTACGCAGGGCAAGGGGGCGCACTCTATTATGGTAGTGCTGACCTTTTGACGCGTCGTGCTGCGGACGCTGAGACAGCAAGTGCCAACCCAACAGGACAAGCCTTTACAAAAGTGGTGGCGCAGTCAAGCGCGGTGGTTCAACAGAGTTGTATTGCTGGGAACTCGACCTATGCTGTTTACACTAATGGCGCCATTGATGCACAACACAACTGGTGGGGCGCACGCAATGGTGCTGGAACTGTGTATGATGGTGCAGGTGACACTGTGTCAACGGGTGTGGACGCCAGTAATTTCTTGGCCGCAAGCATTCTCAACTGTCCAACTTTGGTGGATGGGCCAGATATCAGCATTGACAGCCCAACGATTAACGAAGGGGCAGGGTCATTGCAATTCACCATCAGCATCTCAGAGCCACAGACAGTGACAGTCAGCGTTGATTACGCAGTTCAGCCTATCGTGTCCAGAAATGCAGGTGTGGGCACGGACTTCGTTGACATCACGGGTACAGCGTCCATTCTCGCTGGTGCAACCAGTACACAGGTGAATGTCCCTATCATCGATGACCTCAACCAAGAACGATCAGAAAACTTCTTGGTTCGCTTAACCAATGCCGTCAACGGACTTATTGCCAATGCCACAGGTGTGGGTACGATTACGGATGATGACTCGCCAGCCTTGTCCGTAAACGATCCCAGTGCAAATGAGACAGAGAGTTACATCAGATTTATCGTGTCGATGGCAGGGACATCGTTGAATGATGTTAACTTTACCTATCAAACAGAAAATGTGACGGCCATTCAGGGCGAGGATTATGTCGCCACATCTGGTACAGCAACGATTCCTGCGGGTTCAACAAGTGTCAATATTGATGTTCCACTGATTGATGACAATGTTGCCGAAGGCAATCGGCTTGTAAAGCTGGCCTTGCGAAGTGCATCCCATGCGGGGATTGCTGACAGTTTTGGGTTGGGTACAATCATCGACCAAACGACGCCTGTCCAGATACCAACGGGTACACCGACAGAAACGCCGACCAGCACACCGACCATTACATCAACCAGTACACCAACGGTCACGTCAACGCCATTAGCAACTGCAACAGCTACATCTACACCACTGCCAACGGCCACGCCAACGCCATTAGCAACTGCAACAGCCACGTCAACACCGCTGCCAACATCTACCCCAACGACAGCGGTGCCAGCGGTTGTACCTGCGGAATCTACATCAACAGCGACGGCTACGCTAGTACCACCAGCAGAACCTGTGGCTCCTCCTGTGGCATCTACATCAACACCAACGGTCACACCTATACCAACAAGTACACCAACGTCAACACCGACGAGCACATCAACGTCAACACCGACGAGTACATCAGCGGCTACGCCAACACCAACCGATACACAAACAGCAACGCCAACAGTCACACCAACACCTGTAACGTTGGCTGTGATTGTTGAAGAGTTGATTAACGAGGCCATTGATGAGGGTATTGACAACTTTGATGCCGCAGAGATATTTGGTGAGGATGTGACACCGGAAGAGGTGATTGATGCCGCAGAAAATGTGGGCGATGTTGATATGGAGATTGTTGCAGGAGATGAGATTCCCGAACCCGGCGAGAATATGGAATTTACGATCACCTTTGGCAATCCAGACGATGAGGAGTTGTCTCAGGTCGTCATTATTGTGGTGATCCCAGATGGTACAGTCTTTGTGCAGGATGGCAGCGGTATTGTTCCTTTAGCAGATGTTCAAGCGGCATCATGGATGCAAGATGCGGACGCAACATGGCAATTGCTGGATGGCAGTGGCCCATGTCCAGATGGTGCGCCAGCCGGAACTGTCTGTGCCATGCGCATTGGGAATGTACCCAGTGGCACTACTGGACAAGTGGTACTCAATACCAAAGTCAACGACGATGTGGAGAGCGGTACAGAAATCTCGCTCAACGGTCGTTTGGATGCTGCGAACCTCGCTGATGAGCAAATTTTCCGATTAACGGACGATGCGGCGGTTTCTGTCGGTGTGCCAACCGCACTGGACGAAACAAATGAACCAGCACAGAAACGCTGGTTTACATTCTTGCCGTTTATTGGACGTTAGTGAGTGAAGAGTGAAAAGTGAAGAGTGAAAAGTGAAGAGTGAAAAGTGAAGAGTGAAAAGTGAAGAGTGAGACACTAACTGAGCCAACTGAACCGATAGAAAATCCGTTTACGGTTTTCTTGCCATCTGTTGAGCGATAGCGGTGATGTGATGCTCGTTGTTGGTAGGTGAACAGTAGAAAATAATCGTCTCCTCAATGTACAAATAAAAACAGGTGTATTGTGCTTGAATCAAGCACAATACACCTGTTTTTATTTATATAATTATCATCCTGTGTCGGCGTAACGGGACGTTCTATACAGATTAACTATACCAACTGGAAGTCCATTTTTTGAACACACTCTTACACAGCAGCGACCTCCATCTCATTGGTTGGTTGAGCCGCCTCTTTCACAATCTCATAAAATTGTTTGAAATCCTCGATATTCATAATGGCATCAAAAATCTCTTTGAGTTTGGTGTCGGCTATAATTGATGATAAAAACGTCTGAAGTTACATATAATCTTTGGCTTTTGGGTCATAACGCCATAAAATCAAGCTCAGAATGTCTTGACGCCGTGACTCACTTGCCATACGCACCTCTTCGAGCATTTTCTGCGCATTTTCCTGCATTTTATGAGCCTCTTCAATTGTTTTCTGAGCCTCTTCGATTGTTTTCTGAGCTTCATCCTGCTGCTTTTGCGCTTCTTCAAGCCGGAGACGCCAGCGACGAAGATAGGGGGTATCCAATACCCATTCATCCTGTTCCATCATGGTCTCAATCATCTTCATAACCTCCTCATCTTGCAATAATGCCAGCAACTCCAGCAATAACCGATGTTGCGTTTCCGTATCCGGCACAGACCGAATGGCTTGGTAAACCTGTGGAATGATTTCCTGTGGCTGTTCCATTGTGGTCTGCCCCAATAATGGTAGCAACACAGGTCGTCCTTCATCAAGTAATTCCTGCGGGTCTAGTGTCCAGAGATGAACAACATTATAGCACCATGCCAGCGTCACACGTTGACCAATGCCTATGACTTGATGATAGCCTGTGTCCGTGACATTCGTCTTTTCGCCAATGTAGAAAACGACGCTATGAATGCGCATCCCCCGTTCTTGGTCGGCGAAGCCAACAATATAGTCCAGCACACGAAAACGCATCGGTCGCTCAGAACTTTTGCCTTGAAACTCAATATGCAACAACACTTCATAAGGCGTCTTTTCATCATCCTCTTCATCTGGTTCTACTGTCACCCAGAAAACCAAGTCTGTGTAGGTGGCGTTGGGATTGGGTTGCAATTCAATATTGGCCGACGTAATTGTAATGACCTTTTTCTTGAGCAACCATTCTGCAAAGTCCTGTGGTGCAATCTGGACCAGCCGTTCCAGAGGGCTGTCGGTTTTGTTCATCGTATTCTCCAATGCTTCCATCAATCTAGCTGTATCGCTGATATTGTCTTTATGTTGGGTAGTATACGGATTAACTATCCAACTGAAAGTCCATTTCTGCCAGCGTATCCACATCAAACAGTTGATCCATCCATGCGTCCAACTGGTCAGCGTCATGAGTTTGTTCAATCTGATGAATGATATTGTCTGGCACATCACTAAACTTGCGACGTAATGCGCGAATCAATGTTTGCTGTTTTTCTTGTTGTATACTACGTTGTTCACGTTCGACCAATGTTTGATGAAACGTTGGGATTTGTTCAATATCATCGGTCAGGTTGCGAACCAGTTCATCAGTTAGACGCAGACGGTCTTCTTTCTTGTTACCCATGAGCATATCGAGCGTCCAGCGTAGCTGCTCTGCTGGGTGGGTATCCGAAAAAACATCTCGAATATGAGGTGAAAATAAAAAATCGAGCGTCTTCTCACGATTCATGCCCTTAAACATATCTTCCAGACTGATGACAGACATTAAATCTGGACCCAAATCCTCAGCCAAAAATTCCAAATCTTCCACGGTCATACTTGATGGTAAACCAGCCATTCTTATAACCTCCCTTGTTAATTGTGGACGCACTTTTAAGGCATACCACTGATATGAATAGTTTTCATTTTCAACGACTTGTTGTAAAAATGCCCTAAACACACGCTCACTCGATGCAAAGAGCAGTAACGGATAATTGAGTGGGATGATGGGCAGTTCATTGATCACAATCAAATAAACAGGCGGTGTTTCGTCGGTCTTATAGTAGCCTTTTCTGTCTGTTTTGACAAATGCACAGGTTAGCTTGTCCTTTGCATAGGTGATGACGGCACGCGGTTTGACCGCACAGACAATTGTGACCGTCATCTCATCAGGTTCTGTTTCTGGACGTGTCAAGAAAAATTCTTTGCGCCCACGAATCGCATGATATCCTGCGGGGTTTAGTGTATCACGCCGTCCCTTGAACTCAATTTGATTGTGTGTCTGTAGATAGTAATAGGGTGTCCCTTGACGGAGTTGCTGCCGCTCTTGCTCATCCCCCACCGTGACCAATGCATCAATTTTGCGTGGCAAGCGACCCACTTCATACTCAGTTTCACAGGATATAGTTTGTGATGACGCAATGAAGACGCTGAATTCATGTTCAATGCGTTGTTTGAAAATCGGATCGATTTCGTGGCGTTCGGTTGTTGATTCGGTGGATGTTGACGTGGTTGATGATGTTGCCATCTGTGTTAGCTCCTTGGTTGTATTGTGTCATAAAGTTGTCTATGATCGTTGATAATGGTTCGAGCATGATGAAACGGCTATTATACCTGATAAAGACTGTTCTGCCAATTTCATAAACGATGTGTTTCAGAGCAGTTGTTATTATGTCAATACTAAATGAGCAATCTGTCTACCCATGACCATCATGTCGAGCAGTGTAACAAAATCGTCGTTCATACGCGTGATTGGGGTGGACTATATGCGTAGCCTATGACGGTGGCGGTGAATATGAGGGCTTGGGTGTTTTTGCCAGTGGTAAGTCGTTGAAATCAATATAATTTTCTCGATTTTGAAATTACTTCGGGGATTTTGTAAAAAAATGTGTTTATTAAAGTAACTGAGTTGGCTCCTCATCAAAAAGGAGAAAAGCCAGGGCTGTGTCTTGCGTCCTATATCGGCACAAAAGGAAAAACGCAAGGCATCGCCGCTACAAACCTAATCAATAATGACAATTTGCCAAGGGAAAACGCAATGAGATTTATTATACGTATTACTCTATTCACAACTATATGCTTTGTGTATGTCAGTGTGCTGCATGATGCTGTCACGGCACAAATTCAACCACAGCAAACCAGTTTTGACTGCGCCGCGGTGAGCGAGATTCCACAGATTGAATGCGAGGCGTTGGTGGCGATTTATAATAGGACGGAGGGTTCAGGCTGGATACGCAACGATAATTGGTTACGGACGATGTCACCTTGTGGTTGGTATGGAGTCACATGTAGTAGTAGACGTGTAACTAGTCTAGACCTTGATAACGATAATATGGGTAATAACCTCAAGGGCGCATTACCTGCGGCTATTGGTGATTTTGTGAGTTTGACTTACCTTGATCTTTCAGACAATCAGTTGAACCACATCCCCTCAGAGATTGGCAATCTCTCTAATCTTTCGCAGCTATGGCTTTCTTGGAATCTGCTAGATAGCATTCCCATAGAGATTGGCAACCTCTCTAACCTTGTGGTTCTTTCCTTCTATAATAACCATATAAGAACTATTCCTACAGAGATGGGCAATCTCTCTAACCTGTCATGGCTCTACCTCGATAATAACCAATTAACCAACATCCCCACAGAAATCAGTAAACTCACTAACCTTACATATCTTTTCCTCTCTTCAAATCAGTTGAGCAGCATCCCTGTAGAAATTGGCAATCTCTCTAATCTTTC
>JBCCFC010000383.1:0-10442 GCA_039029935.1 Chloroflexota bacterium | reverse complement strand
GATAGCGATACATCTCTTCATCATGATTTTGAGGCTGACACTACCATCCTTGACCCTCCTTCCCCCAAGTCTCCTTTACCTGCGATCAAGCCTTCCCCACATCCTTTGACAACTTAATCGCATGTCATTCACTGGTATTGCGTCTACGTCTTCTCATCGCGCTCAATCGTAGTCTCCATGATATTGATGACTATATTCGTCAATCTGCCCTAGAATCCATCCGTTCCCTCACCGACGGTCGCCAACTCCCCGGCTATCACTGGACACCCATCGCCACCCGCCTCAAACGTCGGCAACGTTTCCGCCGTATCGCCGCTATCACGGGATTGGTGCTGGTTTTGCTGTTGGCAAGCCTTGTCGGTGCATGGTTCTTCACCGAGGTCGAAGTCTCCAATTTCTGGGTGCAGTTCTTGGGTGTGCTGGGTGCGATTATCGGTGCGGTGTCCGGGGTGACGACGATTATGGGGTGGGTGGTGCGTTTGCCTGGGGAGAATTGATAGCGTGAATCATCATTTTGACCTGAAACCTGTTTATGGTTATAATGCTGGTAAGAAAACGTCTTGTGTGTTTAAGAAACTGGATGGAGATATAAATGACTGTACAAACAATTGAGCTCAGTTTACCCAAATTGCTTTATGAACGGATTATGGGCATTGCCCGATACCGCAAACGCGATGTGCAAGACCTGTTGGTTGAAACCATTGACCGAGAATTTGCACATACGCCTGATGCGCTTAACAAGCGATATGCTAAAAAATTGCAAAGCGCGGTTCAACATTCCATGGAAGATACGGCACGAGCAAGACTTTCACAATTACTCGATGACGCTGAGGAGTTATTTGACACCATATTGGAAGAACGACATAGCACAGAACTGCCAAATATTTCTTCCTTCTTGACCCAGTTTGAACCCCTCATGGATAAAATTTGGCAAACCGCTAAAGATGTATCCCGTCCTCATGGCTTAATTGCCTGTCAGCTCTTCAATATTGCACAGATTTACCAAGCTGGACATCACCAGTTGCAGCCAGAGCAACTCAAACCGCTAGAAGAAGTCTTGATGTTGCTAAACCGCAGTCAACTCAACATAGAAGATGCGGCTAAGGCAGACCGTTATCTGATTGCAGAGGGGCTACAAACGATTTTTCAGCTACATGGTGATCTTGATGAAGTCTACACTGCAAAGCTACATCGAGTATACGCTGACCGATTTGTTTATGAAAGGTGTCGATGAGCTTATAGACACAACAGCCTGTGGTTTGGCAAAGGAACGACCCGTTTTTGTGGATGACGGCTATCAATTGCGCTCACAATGTACGCGGAAAGTTCTGGAATGTGATTTGGCAGCGTTATTGGAGAAACATCAAAATGCCATTGAAATTCTGGCCGAAGGGTTGAAAGACCACAAAGAAGCTGTCCTTGCGCGTATGAGTGACCTTTGTACGCGTATCTTAGAGGACCCACATCTTGCTCGAGGACGTAACTGTACGTGGTATCTTGGCGATTTGGTGATTGCGCTGGAAGCACCTGCCGACGCCCCATCTACACAACAAACCGACGACATTTTGAGCCACTGTGTGCATTGTTGGGGAAGCAGTTGTATACACCAGAATAAAACCCCGCCGCCCTGCAAGGGACGGTCTACAGGTTGTGTCGCCCTCTTACGTAGCCCGTCCATGTTGAATCTTCGCATATTTCAACGACAACGTCCGCCGCACCGCCTTCGAATCCACCCACACCCTCACCGACGGTCGCCAACTCCCTGGCTATCACCGAATACCCACAATTCACAACTCTGTGGGTTTTCTTGCGGAACACATAGTGCAAATCCATCATCATTGAACAACTAAGCAATGAATCGCAGGGTGAGGGGGTGAGAGGGTGAGAGGGTGAGGGGGTGAAAGGGTGAGGGGGTGATGGAAATCACTAATCACTAATCACTAATCACTATCCACTAATCACTCTCTCCTCTCTGCGATTACACACAAAACAAGAAAGAACAGATATGGAAAATGTAGCGCAAATCCAGTCCCTCGCCCAGACCCTTCGCGACAATGTTGCCAAGGTGATCGTGGGCAAAGAAGATGTCGTCAACCTCCTGTTGACGGCTCTCCTCTGTGAAGGCCACGTGCTGTTGGAAGATGTGCCGGGGATCGGCAAGACCATGCTTGCCAAGACGATGGCACAATCTATCGGTGGCACGTTCCAGCGTATTCAATTTACACCAGACCTGCTGCCGTCTGACATCACGGGAGTCAGCATCTTTAACCAACAGAGCAATGAATTTGAATTTCGATCAGGGCCGATTATGGCGCAGATTGCGTTGGCAGATGAAATCAACCGTGCGGGGCCACGTACGCAGTCGGCCTTGTTGGAGGCGATGGAGGAACGGCAGGTAACGGTGGATGGTGTGACACGTCCACTGCCCTATCCATTTTTGGTAATGGCGACGCAGAACCCGGTGGAGCAGGAAGGTACATTCCCGCTACCCGAAGCGCAGTTAGATCGGTTTCTGATCAAAGTGGGCATGGGCTATCCGGATCGTGAAGAAGAACGACAGATTTTGCGTCGTTTCCGTGCCGAGAATCCACTGACGACGATTCAGCCAGTGGTCAGCACCGACGAAATCCGCACGGCCAACCAAATCTGTCGCCAAGTCTATGTCCATCCAGTGGTCGAGGACTACATTCTCGATTTAGTGACGGCTTCACGCAACAATACAGAGTTGGCACTCGGCGTCAGCCCCCGTGGGACGATGGCACTCTATCGCACCGTGCAGGCATGGGCGGCGATTCAAGGACGACACTATGTGATTCCCGACGACGTCAAGGTGATGGCTGTGCCTGTGTGGGCGCATCGGCTTGTACCCGATTTGGAGAGCCGTCTGCGTGAGCGCGTCAACCAAGCAATCTTGGCTGATATTGTCGACAAAACACCTGTGCCTGTTGAGGAAAACTGGGAAGCGAGAGCCAACACGTGAATCGAATTTGGTGGATAGCGGTTGCAGCCCTCGTCTTTCTCAGCACCATCCTGCGGAACGAGCTGCTGCTTTTGATGGCCGCGCTGTTGGGCATGTTGGGGCTGGCATCGTTTTTGTGGGCAAAATACTGCCTAGAGGCACTGCACTATCGGCGTGATTTTGACACCACCCGTCTCTTTCATGGCGATGAGACCAACATGTTCTTAGAGATCGTCAACGCCAAGCCGTTACCCCTGTCATGGCTGCGTGTCGATGAAGAATTCCCTGCCATGCTCGGTGTGTCTCAAGAGCTAACAGAGCTTGAGGGCAACCCCGATGATGAGGATTTGCATCGCGGACGGCGTTCATTGGTCAACGTCCTCTCTATGCGTTGGTATGAGCGGGTGCGGCGTCGCTATCGCATTCGCGGAACAAAGCGGGGTGCGTGGAAAATTGGTCCGGCGCAGATACGCTCTGGCGACCTCTTTGGCTTTGATATTCGCCGCAAATCTGTCCCTGAACATGCACAACGCATTCTTGTCTATCCACGCATTGTGCCTGTGACCGAGCTAGGCTTGCCTGCACAGCATCCTTTTGGCGACCACCGTAGTAGCCGACGGCTTGTCGAGGACCCAATGCGGCTGATGGGGTCTCGTGACTATAGCCAAGGGGACAACTTCCGCTTTATCCATTGGAAGGCAACGGCACGTCAGCAAAAGCTACAGTCCAAGGTCTTTGAACCATCGACCACACGACCACTGGCAATTTTTCTCAACATGCAGACATCGCCCCTCTACCACTGGGAACAGGACGGCGATATCCGTGAGTATGCCATTTCCGCGGCCGCGTCGATTGCGCGCCATACGTGGGAAGAGGGCTATGCGGTGGGTCTGTATAGCAACGCACTGCTGATTGATGGGTCAGGGCGACAGGTGCGAATTGCACCGCAACGCCACGCCAGTCAACTTGTGCGGCTGTTGGAAGTGATGGCGCGCATTGACGCCAGCCGTCGTACATCCATTGAAAAGCTGCTGCAAACCGAGAGTACTCGCCTGCTTTATGGCACAACCATTGTTGTTGTCACCGCCACCATCACAGATAAGCTCAAGTCCGTTCTCCTCGATTTACGGCGACGGGGATACGGTGTTGCCCTGATTGCGCTGGGCGATGCAACGTTAACAACTCCTCTGCGGGGGGTTCAGTATTACCACATTGGTAGCTATGAGGAGTGGCATGAATTCGAGAAATTGGACCTTCGGGCAGAGTAACTTAGGGCAATTTGATCTAGGCAGATGGCTCAATGATTCGATGCTCCCCATCATCATTATCATCATGCGTACCTGCTGGCTATGGCCCTGGTCCGTCCTCCTGCAGGCGATTCTGACATTTACACCACTCAGCGAATCGATTCAGCCCGCTATGAGCTTTGGCTTGGTTGCCATCGTACCCCTCAGCAGCTTCTTTGTGACGCGCTTTCTGCTTGCACCCGTACACAGGCAAAACGCTGAAGATGAACTGTATAATCAGCAGACTGTCATCCCCATCAGCACCAGGCTGTTTGTCATGGGCTTGGGACTGATCGCGATCTTGACCGCACTCTGGTTCCAACTCTACAGCAATGCCTTTTTCATCATGGACCCACGATGGTTGGCCCAGTTGAGCGTTGATCTGATTCGTTGGCCGGACGCTGTGCCCATTTCATTTTATGTGATGCTCTTTGTCGCCTTTTTATGGATGGCGGGCATTCTTGATGCGGGGCGAGGGCTTTCCCACGATGCCATCTGGCAGACCTTTGGCCGAGGAATGATCGCCTTTGTTCTCTACTTTCTCATTGTCGTCTCCAACCGTAGCTTCATGCTCGATAGTCAAATTGTCTATCTGCTGATGGCCTTCTTTGCCATTGGTATGGCGGCATTGGCCTTTTCCAGTCTCAAGATTACAGTTGGGCTTGACCGCGCATTGGGGCGTTATGGACAGCAACGTAGTGCCACACGGTCACTGCCCATCAGCCGCCATTGGTTTATTACCGTCGGCACAGTTATCCTTGTGCTGTTAGGCTTGAGCTTTTTGGTCTCACTGCTGATTGCACCGGACACCGTTGCGGGCTTATTGGCGATACTCAGCCGTGTCGCAGGATTCATCTGGAACATTGTCGCCAATATCATCGTCGCCATCAGCTATGTTCTTTTTCTGATTTTCTATTATATCTACTTGCTCTTACAACCACTCTTCCAAGGGTTGGGTGGCGAGCGCGAAGAGGAACCATTTGAATCCGCACCCGCCGCCGAAGATGCCACACCCACGCCACCACCGGTGCAAGACCCCATTGTTGTGCCTGACTCCTATCGCTGGGTGGCAATTGTCCTGCTCGTGTTGGCGATTCTCTTTGTTTGCGCCTTGGTCCTGCGACGCCTGAATGTGATTGAGAGCGAAGATGAGGATGAAGAGCGCGAGTCAATCCTGTCAGCAGATCTCCTACAAGACCAGCTATCCAACCTACTTGGTCGGTTCTTTGGTGGGTTACGCCCTCAAGACCTCAGTCTATTCTTGCGGCTGGATGGTGAGGCCGATACACGCCGTCGCATTCGACAGGTCTATCAAGATTTATTGGCAAAAACGGATACTATCGGCTATGCGCATCAACCTCCGCAAACATCAAATGAGTATCAAGATTTCTTGGAACGGGAACTAGATGTAAATACAGTACGTTCTGGGAGTACAGTGTCGTTTTCATCTACGGTGGATGAAAACGATATGGCTGAACTGACCAATGCGCAAGCTGTGTTAGAAAATCAACTAGAGACAATTACGGCAAGTTATAATGAAGCCCGTTATGCCCCAGAGCCGCCATCATTAGATGTGGCGCAAAAAACGCAGGAAGCCTGGGCATCGGTCGAACAGTCCATATCGCCCGTATCACCTGCTGATACCAATGAGGATGCTGAGGCGTCCTAACGCCCGATACACCAACACGACTGGCAAATGTTTGTGCTATTTTTATGACTTGATTTGCCAGTCATATCATCTTCAATATATCGTTATCATCAGGGACATAAGCATTTATGTCCCTGTTTGATATGTAACCACGCAGTTCGCTCTCATTCATGAAACAGTAAATTAATGTCTTAATCCTACTTTTTTTGTCTATAAGCGAGATGTCTTACTTTCTTGTCGCCATTTGCAAGATAAGTTGACACGTCTTTTGTTGTGTGCTGAATACGACAAATGTATGATCTACCCTGAATCGTTTTAGGTTATTCTTATGAGCAAGAGACTATAATTCAATATTATTTGATTGACCACAATACCACATCAAGGCAAACATCCAGGTACAAAGGATAGTATCGCTTAACAATTGCGCTATCCATCAGTACATTTGCTCTGCATCGAGAGAACCATTTTTCGTGTCATCACAGCCTAGAACATCACTCTAGTTGAGCACAAAACCAAAATGTTCATCAAGCTGGCCTATGTAAAACTATAGCCGACTGCCAATAAAATCATGAGTTTACATATTTTTCTTGATGAACCAACCAAAAAAGTTGCCATACGTGCGTAACTTTATCTGCGGTTTCGCAGTCATAACTGTTAACACGAAGATAAGTGTAGACGACTTATCTTCATGCGGTTAGGTTCAACAGACGTACATTCACGCCAACATCGCCGCACCCATACGCTCACGAACCTGATAGCCTTTCTGATATCAGGATAATCAACAATGAGTGTTTACACATATAACAACGACCCGAAAAGAGTGGTAGCCATATTGGGCACGCTGTTCAAGCGATGCACATGGGCAGGTTTTCTGTTCCTCTTTGCCATGCTGCTTGGTCTATTGCCCATGACGGACGTGTCTGTTGCACAGGCAAGCCCAACCCATGCAAGTGCATTCCAGACTATGTCCCTTGGCTCGCTGTCCCCTGTCTCGCTGTTTCCTGTTTCGCTGATGTCGAGCAATATGATGAGTGTTTATGGCTGGCGTTCGCTCACCGAAGCGACGCAGAATGATGCCGGCGAGAATGATACCAGCATGAATGACACCAGCGAGAATGGTGCTGGCGAAAATGACTCTGGCGAAAATGGGGGCCGCGATACCGCTATTCAGGACGAACCTGAGATCAACACGCTCCTGATTCGCTTTGAGGAAGGCACATCGCAAACCGAGCGCAATGCCGTCATCGCCTCGCTGGGTGGCACATTGGTACATTGGTATGCGTCGATTTGGACAGCGGAAATCAGCATTAATTTGGACAGTGCAAATTCAATCGGCGGGCATAGCGTGTCCAGTCACCCAACCGTCGCTTATATTGAGCCTGAAGTCCTCGTAACCGGGTTTGACACAGAGGAAATATCCCAATCTGGTGAGGGCGACCGCTATCAGCCTAATGATCCTGATGTTTTTAACAATCTTCGCAGCTATGCCCCGGCATTGATTGGGTTGGATGTCGCGTGGGCGTATACACGCGGCAGTGCCGATGTCATCATTGCGGTGCTGGATACGGGGCTAAATCTGGACCATCCTGAATTTGCCGGACGCATTGTCCCCGGATATGACTTTGTGAACGATGATGATGACCCGACAGATGACAATGGACATGGAACCCACGCTGCGGGTATCATCGCTGCGGCCATCGACAACAACATCGGTTCGGCGGGCGTCTGCCCACAATGCAGCATCATGCCGATTAAGGTCCTCAATGAGAACAATGCGGGTACATGGGCCAAGGTAGCCAGTGGCATTCACTTTGCGGTTGACAATGGTGCCACTATCATCAACCTAAGTCTGGGCGCACAGACACCCAGCCATACGATTGAAAGTGCCATCAACTATGCAGTGGAGCATGGGGTGATGATTGTGGCTGCGGCAGGTAATGCGGCGACAGACACCCCCTTCTATCCTGCGGCCTTTATGGATGTGGTTGCTGTCGGTGCAACACGGATGGATGACACCAAGTGGAGCCTGAGCAATTATGGCGACTACATTGATGTAACCGCTCCAGGCGTACAGATTTTTAGTACCTCACATGATCTGGACAACGAGTTTGATGGCTTTACACTGATGTCGGGGACAAGCATGGCTGCCCCCCACGTTGCTGGGCTGGCGGGTCTGTTGGCGAGTGAGTATCCCAAACTAAGTGCGGGCGATGTCGCCAATCGCATCTATAAATATAGCAACGATTTGGGGGCGCAGAATTGGGATGACCAATTTGGTCATGGACGCATCAATGCCGCGGCTGCGATGGTGGGGGACAGCCCATCGATTATGGCTCAAAATAACCCAGACGAAGACGCCCCAGGTAATAATGATACTGGCGAATATACGGTATATGTGCCCGTTGTGGTTCGATAGAGTATCAATCTGCGACACAAGATTTTTGGTTTAGACAGGCCAAAAATCTTAAAAATTAGAGAAGAAGTTTTAACGACTTATTTATAAAGATTTATTGATATAGTCATTGAAACCAATATTATACTTAAGTTTTATTGGGAAAAAGAGCTTGTCAGCATGGATAACTGGCAAGCTCTTTTTCTTAACAACACCAACTATCTTAGCAAATTGACGGCAAGCTGAAGATGAACGCGAATTTGGCCGCGACAAATGTCGTGCCGGATTTCCAAAAACATACAACAGGGGTAGTAGCAAACTTCCATCATCCAATGGGTTCGATCTACACTCGTTTCATGTATCATAGTCACAAGTCAAATCGCTTTATGGAATAAGATAGTGAGAAGAAATTTATGAACTGTGCAACTAATATTTTCACCCAAACGGAAAAAACAACACCCGAACTATTCTGGGCTAAGTGCCAGAGTAGTGTCCGCACATTGCTCTTGACAACGCTACTTATTTCGGGAACGATGATCTATACGACATCAGCGGTCCACGCCTTTACAAGCAATCAAATTGAAGGCCAAGACAACCACATCATCAATGCACAACCAAGTGCATCCACAGGTACACTGCTTGTTAATTTTGAGCCAAACACATCACAAACAGAACGCAACGCTATCATCGCCCGTATGAGTGGCCGTTTGGTTCGCTGGTATCCAGAAATCAACAGTGCTGAGGTTGAAATCATTGCCAACGACAACACGCAGATTCTGGGGTACAGCGCAACGTTGGAGCCTTCGGTCAGCTATATCGAATCCAATGTTACAGTATACGGTGTATCAGATGGCAGTACTGATGAGCGTGTTGATGGCAGTGCAGAGGAGCTTGCTGAGTTTGAGGTGAATGACCCAGACTTTGATGATCCGACCAAAAGCTATGCACCGGACAAGATTGGATTGACGGCTGGTTGGAACTATACTACAGGCAGTGAAGAGGTTGTGATTGCCATTTTGGACACAGGTCTGAATCTGGAGCACCCAGAGTTTGCTGGACGCATCATCACAGGCTATGACTTTGTGAATAGCGATGACGATCCCAGCGATGATCATGGACATGGGACACACGCAGCAGGCATCATCGCTGCCGCCGTCAACAACGGTCAAGGCACAGTGGGCATCTGCCCATCGTGTAAAATCATGCCCGTCAAGGTATTGAACGAGAACAACGCAGGCACATGGGCATTGGTCGCAAGTGGCATCCGTTATGCAGTCAACAGCGGTGCAAACATCATCAACTTGAGCTTGGGCGCACAGGCATCCAACAAGACGATTGAAGAAGCGATTGATTATGCAGTCAGCCAAGGTGTATTTGTGATTGCCGCCACAGGCAACGCCGCCAGCAGTTCAAATTTCTATCCAGCAGCGTTGGAGAATGTATTTGCCGTTAGCGCCACAGACCAACACGACAACTTATGGAGCTTGAGCAACTATGGTGATTATGTAGACGTAGCCGCTCCAGGACACATCATCTATAGCACCTATCATCAGATGAACAACCACTACAACGGCTACATTTTTATGAGCGGCACAAGCATGGCTGCTCCCCATGTCGCAGGGTTGGCAGGATTGCTGTTGGCACAGGACCCAACCCGTAGTGTTGATGAATTGGCGTCATTGATTCGTGAAAACGCTGATGACTTAGGAGATGAAGGTCGAGATGACTCTTATGGGTACGGACGGATTAACGTACACGCAACATTGGCGGCTGACAGTGGTGTCGTTATCAGCGGAATGCCTGAGACGGAGACCGATTTGACACCAGAGGAAGAAGAACCAAACGCAGACGGGCCAAACGCAGAAGAACAAGAAGACGATAACTACTCACTTTATCTGCCAGTGGTTCAGTCATAACCTTAGTAAATTACCAACCTAACTCGAGTTGAAATTTCCAACTTGAAAGGGTAGCGAGATCAAAGAAGGACATCTATAAAAGGGTGTCCTTCTTTTTGTTTTATCACCAAGCCTAAACCCAATACCAGTGAATGACATGCGATTAAGTTGTCAAAGGATGTGGGGAAGGCTTGATCGCAGGTAAAGGAGACTTGGGGGAAGGAGGGTCAAGGATGGTAGTGTGAGCCTCAAAATCATGATG
>JBCCFC010000382.1:0-10444 GCA_039029935.1 Chloroflexota bacterium | reverse complement strand
TGTTTGATTAGATAGGTTGTTGCATTGGGCATAATGATTTCCTAAAAACGTAACACAATCTCACAGTCCGTTGCGGACAGGATGTCCACACCACTATTCACATAAACCACTAACGGCCATTCCACTTCGGATGACCACCAGAATCAAACTCAACATCCTCATACACATCCACCAACGACAATGTACAGCCAACCGTCGGCAACTCAATCGAGTCCGACACATGGCGCGATGTCGTCAACTGCCAAGTTCCATCATACTGACACACATAATGCTCAATCTGATGGCTGTCCTGCTCAATCAAAATATACTCAGTCAACGAAGGGATCGTGCGATAATGTTCAAACTTTTTGCCGCGATCATAGGCTTTGGTCGAAGGCGACAACACCTCAATGATGACTTTCGGATTGAGCAGCACATCACGTTTGTTGCCTTCAAATTGTCGTTCGCCACAGACGACCACAATGTCTGGATATGTGTACAGCCCTGTCTCGGTCTTGACGCGCATGTCGCTTGGATAGATACGGCACTTGTTTTCACGACGTGACCGTAGCTGATTTTTGAGTGTGGCAATCACATTGGTGACGATCAAGTTGTGGTTTTCGCTGGCCCCAGCCATCTGGTAGACATTGCCTTGAAAATATTCATTTTTTACTTCGCTTTTGCGTTCCCGCCGTAGATAGTCAAATGGCGAGAGAATCCCTGCTGCTACTGTCATTTAGTACCTCCATAGTATAGCGTGTCAGCTTGTCAGCATTTCAGCACTTCAGCACTTCAGTATTTCAGCCTGACAAGCTGACAAGCTGGCTGGCTGAAATACTGACACGCTGACTCTTTACCACACCCCACCATACTTCAACCATCCTGCCAGACACCCTCGAACCAACTCAATCCCCGACCCCACACTAATCTCTCGCCCGTCACCCCCACCATACACCGACACAACCGCCGCCACACCAACCTTCCCCGTCGCCATCACGGTATCAATCGCGGCCTGCACCTGCGCCATATCAGGGCCATCCGGCTCTCTGGTTCCGTGATTGGGCACAAGGCTTTCGTCGAGGATGTCGGAGTCGATGTGGAGGTAAATCAGATCACAGCGGTCGGCAAGGTCATTGACAGCGGTGGCAAGGTCATTACCATCCTGCGAACCTGTCGTCGGCACAATCACAACATCAGTGGCGTTGATCAACTGTGCTTCGGGTTCATCAAGGTTGCGGACATCGACCATGATGATGCGGTCGGTGGGCAGGGGCGTGACCATGTGCGAGTATTCACGCCAGCGTGGATAGGCCAGCCCTGCACAGACGGCAACGGGCATCCCGCCAAGCATCCCCGACAGTGTGGTCTTGGGGGTGTTGAAATCTCCGTGCGCATCAAACCAGACAAGGCCAACACGAACGGTGGGGCCATGTGCATCTTGCAGCCCGCCAAACATGCCCGTGATATGCGAACAGTTGCCGCCTGTCATGAGGACAGCGCGTCCCTCTGCGCGTGCGCTGGCAACGGCGTTCGCAATCTCGCCACCGAGCAGACCGATGTTGTCCGTGTTGGCTGCGGGTGTTGTGCCGGGGATACGCTGGTCTTCGGGCATCTCTGGCTCGACAACGGTGAAGGGGACATTGGCACTGGCATAGACATTGGATTGCGCATAGGCATCAACACAGCGTTCATCATTCTCAGCAAAGCGACTATCACTATAGCGGACACCGAGTACTTGCAGATGTGTGATTGGCTGGCTCTTCATAACTTTCTCCTCAAAATGTGAACCTTTTAATTGTTGAATTGATTAATTGATGAATTTGTGAATTGTTAATATGGGTCGGGTACATCTCATTAACAATTCACAAATTCATCAATTCATTATTAATACACCACAGCGGGGTGTAGCGTATAATCAAGTCCTTGTTGCTGCATGGCGCGGCGATAATTAACGGCCACCGCGTCAAACTTCAAATGCAGCTCATCAGCCAAATCAAACGGCACTTGCTCTGGTCGTTGCGACTCGACGATGCGTTGATCCTGCCCAAAGATGGTATCCTCAAAGCTCTGCAACACGCTGTCGGGCTGGTCAAGATCGTAGTTGCGCCCAATGATGCAGTAGCCGCGACATTGCTTGACCGAAATCGGCTGTGATACAAAGAAGTAGACCATGCCTTTGACGCCACCCCAACCCAATCGCAAAACAATCGTATAGGGCAGGTGTAGCTCATAACGACTGCGACGTTCCGGTTGAACGACCTCCTCGTTGGCGAAAACAGGGAAGTCGTCGGTGTTGGTCGCCTCCGGTCGCACAACCGAGTAATGGAGGACATGATCATGGATTTCCACTTTGCAGTCAGGCACAAGCGGACGGTCCACATCGCCCAGTAGCCCCGGATGCACCCAAGGGAAATGACCAAAATCGGTGAAGTTCTCGACTTGACGCGAGGCATCACTATTCCACTCAAAGGGACCCGTGTTGACCACCCGCCACTCAGCATCATTCCAATTGGGGTGTTCAAGCTCTGGAATCTCCGGCAAAGGATACACAGGTTCATCCAAGGCCACCCAAATCAGCCCATAGCGTTCTTGACAGTGATATTTGGGGGTGCGTGCCTTGGTCGGAATATTGGGATTGGCCGTCTGCGGAATATGCACACACGCCCCCGTCTTACTATACCGCCATCCATGATAAGGACAGACCAAACACCCATCCGCCAGCCATCCTAACGACAGTGCCGTCCCGCGATGAATACAGATATCGCGCATCGCCAATGCCCGCCCATCCGCATCACGCCAGACCACCACAGGCTCCTCCAACAGCATCGCCCCAAACGGCGCATCCCCCGTCACCTCATCTGCATACGCTACCGGATGCCAACATCGACATAGTTTTTCAATTGGTTTCAACTTGTTTTTCTCCGTAATCAGGTTGCAAGTGGCAGGTTGCAGGTTGAAGGGTTGAAGGGTTGAAGGGTTGAAAAGTTGAATTATTTACCCCAACACCCCCACACCATCACACTATCACACCATCACACCATCACACCATCACACCATCACACCATCACACCCCCACACCCCGACATTTGCCACGCACAACCTCTGTTGTACAATACCCCTATGAAACGCAAATTATACACCACACAAATTGAAGTGCCTAAAGGCAGAATCGACTTTGGCGTTGGACATCCGGGCTGGTCGGTGTTGCCGTTGGACATCATTCGGCAGGCGTCGGAACATCGGTTGTCACAGGGTGATGCGCTCATGCTCAACTATGGACCGGAACAGGGCGATGGGTCCTTTTTGGAGGCGTTGGCGGCATTTTTGACACCACATTATGGGTTTGACGTTGACCCACTGTCGTTGATGGTCACGGGTGGGGCGTCGCAGGCGTTGGACATGGTTTGTACCTTTTTTATGCAGCCAGGCGACACCATCTTTGTGGAAGAGCCAACCTATTTTGTCGCACCGTTGATTTTCCGCGATCATCAACTCAACATTGTCACCGTGCCGATGGATGAGGATGGCATGAACATGGATGCGTTGGAGGCACTGCTGGCAGAGCATCAGCCCAAGTTTGTCTACACCATCCCCGCCTACCAAAATCCCACAGGCATCACGCTTACGGCGGAACGGCGTCAACGGCTGGTGACGTTGAGTGTTGCCCATGACTTTCTGATTGTGGCCGATGAGGTTTACCAAATGCTCAACTACACGGACACGCCACCACCACCCTTTGCGGCCATGATCGATGCTGGTACAGTAATCTCGGTTGGCTCGTTTTCCAAAATCTTGGGGCCAGGGATGCGGTTGGGGTGGATTCAAGCAGGCGAACAACTGTTGGATCGCATGGTAGACATCAAGTTTATCTTTAGCGGTGGTGCGGTCAGCCAGTTCACGGCACATATTGTGCGCAGCGCATTGGAATTGGGTCTGCAAGAGCAGTATCTGCAAGAACTAAAACAGGTCTACACCGAGCGCAGTCATACACTCGCCACCGCTGTACAGCAGCGTCTTGGTGACATCGCAACCTTTCGCCCACCCGCTGGCGGATTCTTTATGTGGGTTGAACTGCCAACGGATATTGACACCAGCACATTGAAGACCTTGGCAGCGGACCATGATGTCGGCTTCCAAGCGGGTGTCAACTTTTCCAGCGATGGCGCATTACGTAACTGTATGCGACTTTGTTTTACCCGCTACCCAAATGATGAACTGACAGAAGGTGTAAGTCGTTTGGCTCAGGTTCTTACGCTCAGATGACCAAACCACCGACATTAGACCGACGTAAAAGGCATGTTTTTATGCTATACTTATCAAGTTTTATAAAACATACTATTTTGAATCGAAACTTCACGATAAATCTTGATAATTATGCAGGCGCATCAATTAAATATGACGAAAAACATGTTGCAACGGAATCTAATCTTTTTCATATTATTCACACATTCTCTAAACCTATTAGACACAATAACATAAGCAAGTAGAATCCCTGAATTACGGAAAACCGTCAGTAGCACACGTGCCGATGCTGGTAGCACGCTCACCTATACACTCACTGTGAACTATCCAAGTGATGGTTATGTTGAGGCAACGCCACTATCATCTATTACCATCGCAGACACCTTGTCTGTGGGGACAACGTATGTGGACGATAGTGCCAACGCGGGGGGCGGACTCTATGGTGATACAGCGAATAAGGTGGCATGGAGTTTAGAGAGTACGGTTGCAGGGACACCTGGCTCAAAACAGGCAAACATCGCAACAGGTACTATTGTCAATACAGGCATTGCTTTTTGGTCCTATGATGCCACGAACGATGAGCGCTACAATGTGTGGAATGGCAGTAATTATGGAGACGTAACAAATATATCTGTTGGTTCGGGGAGTCGTTGGCGCACCATTGTTGGGGCCGCTGCACCCACGCGTGATGAGAAAATTGTGCTGGGTGTGGATGAAGGGGAACATGTTGTGGGTGTCATGTGGGATGGGTCATGGACAGTCCCTAGCACCTTGGCACATAAGATGGGAGACGTGACTGATTCTGGCTCATGGAATGGTGCCGTCGCCTATGAGCAGGTCAGCGGTGATGCGCTTGTGGTCTGGAACAAAGATAATGTGTTGACCTATAGCGTATGGAATGGATCGTCTTGGACCACGGATGCCACCGTGATGGCCTATAGCGGATTTGAACCAGTACATCTGCGCATTGCAGCCAACCCCAACAGCGATGAAATTGTACTGGCCGTCAGCGACGCCAACAGTTTTGATTATGTCATGGTATGGAGTGGGGCTGGCTGGGGGAACAGCGTTGCATTGGATGCCTCTGGTGGCTATCAAACCGATGTGGATGTGGCCTATGAACAGCAGAGTGGACACGCGATGGTGGTCTATGGCA
This sequence comes from Chloroflexota bacterium, assembly GCA_039029935.1. Taxonomy (GTDB): domain Bacteria; phylum Chloroflexota; class Anaerolineae; order Caldilineales; family Caldilineaceae. Next base: position 5,067 of record JBCCFC010000382.1, on the reverse strand, counting down.
AAGAGAATGATGTTAACTGTTATTTTCGGATTTGGGATGGGTCGAATTGGAGCGATGAAACTACGCTTGTTGCACCTGTCAACGTAACACGTGCAGCAAAATGGATGACAGTGGATGGCGACCCGACCAGCGACCGCATTGTGTTGAGTGTGTTGACAACGGGGATGGAGGAGGCCGATATCTGGCTAAATATTTGGGATGGCTCTAGCTGGGTGTCACCGATCAAAGTCGAAGATACACCGATAACGTCCAACGCACCCAATGTGAATGCTGTATTTGAGGCACAATCAGGTGAACTACTGACTGTTTATGGTCAAGATGGCTTGAGTAACGTCCGTTATAGGACATGGGATAGCACCAATGGTTGGTCTACCGAACAGCATGCACTGATCACGGGTCCCAATGTATTACAACTCTACCCGGATCCCTATTCCGATAACATCATGATGTTGACATTAGACAACGATGAGGATTTGGACGCCGCACGCTGGGACGGTGATTCATGGCAAGCGCGTGATCAACTCCAAGCAAATGTGGGCGAAACCGAGGAGATTCCTTTTACCTTTTTATGGGATCAGCACACAGAAGCAGACAACGCACAGAGCGTCACCCTTGACAGCAAACTCAATAGCTGGCCGCCCATTGTTCATGCAGGCGAGCTGTTGACCGTGACCCAAGTGCTGACGATCTCAAAGCCAATTTCTGTTACACGGCTGCGTATTGCCATCAACAATGCCGATGACGATGTCGAGGAAGATATTGAGGGCGTGCTTGGCGACATGTTTTTTGACAGCCCTGATTTGGAGATGAACAATGGCGATCACCGTGTACCGGGCAATTATGTCGATCAGGTGGTCGGGTTACGGTTTAATGATATCAACGTTCCTCAAAACACAACCATTGTCAACGCCTATATCGAATTTGTCGCTGAGGAAGACAACATGGACCCGACCAGCGTGACCTTCCGAGGCGAAGCCAACGATAACGCCTCAGCATTTCGTACATCTGATTTTGATCTGACCAACCGTACCAAAACAACGGCAAGCGTGGGCTGGGATAATATTGATAGCTGGTCGGTCCGCAACGTCTATACCACCCCCAACCTCTCAGCCATTGTTCAAGAAATTGTCGATAGAAGCGGCTGGACCGCAGGCAATAGCATGGTGTTTATGGTGGATGGCACAGGCCGGCGCACCGCTGTTGCTTACGACAAAACCGTCAGCGAAGCCGCTGTTCTGGTCATTGACTACGCCACCACCGCCCTCCACCCATCATCCATTGACATGAACATTACCACCAGCCAAGGTATCTCCTTGACCCCGCTCATTGGCCCTGCGCACAACGCGACGGCAACTGTTGTCACCTCCACATGGCTCTATCAAGTGGCTGGCAGTGGCGAGACGGGCAATAGCGAGAATGGCCGTGTACAGTTTTCTGCCTCGTCCACTGTGGTTGTTGGGTCCGCAGAGGGGGTTGAATGGCCCGCCGCCACCAGCAACAGTGTCATTGTCATCCCACCGCTGACCTTCCAGGTGCTGATCGACAGCGATTTTGACAACAGCATCAACAATGGTGTTGTGGAAAACCAAGCCTATATCCAGGACTCAAGCGATGCCGTCCTCGCGGACAGTAACCTTGTCTCCACAACCGTCGGCCCCTGTGGCGGTGTCACCGAAGTTCCATTGATCGAATGTGAAGCCTTGGTTGCGCTCTATCAGAGTACTGACGGCGACAACTGGACTGATAATACGGGCTGGCTCCAGACCAGCACACCCTGTAGCTGGCTCAATGTGGGTTGTTTGAATGGGCGTGTACATGGTATCCAATTGATTACCAACAATATGCGTGGCACACTACCCCCTGAGCTGGGCAACTTAAGCGAGCTGGTCATCTTGAATCTTCAATTTAACGAACTGACGGGCGAGATCCCACCAGAGCTAGGCAACCTGACCAAGATGGAGACGCTCTGGCTCACCTATAATGGATTGACAGGTGAAATCCCAGACACATTGACAAACCTGACCGCGCTTTCCTCATTGCAACTAGGCTACAATGGATTGTATACCAACAATGACACACTTGAAAGATTTTTGAACGCCGTTGAACCCGATTGGTCTGATACACAGACGATTGCACCGACTGGGCTTGCCATCAGTGTCTCTCAACCAAACGAGATTACGGTCTCATGGATTCCTATTGCCTACACCGCAGATGGCGGCTACTACGAAATTTTGATTGCTACATCATCCGGTGGACCCTATACGGTAGCCGGGCAAACGACAGACAAAACGGTGAACAGCTATACTCTCACAGGGCTTTCCCCCAGTACATTCTACTCCATACGGATACGCACCTACACCCCTATGAACGCTGCCCAACTCAACGACGTTTTGAGCGATTATAGCTCTGTGGTCGGTGGTGTGACATTGAGTGGCGGTACACCCGCACCCACAAACACTGAAACCCCAACCCCTACCGCCACAGCTACACCCACAGCTACCCCAACAGCTACCCCAACAGCTACCCCAACAGCTACCCCAACAGCTACTGCAACAGATACCGCAACGGCTACGCCTGTCCCCACACCAACATCCACCGCCACGATGACGCTAGTGCCAGCCCCAATACAAGCACCCACCACGACGCCAACTATGACGCCGACTATGACACCCACTGCCTCAGCGACATCAACAAGTACATCAACCGCAACGGCAACATCCACGGCAACATCTACTGCGACAGCTACCCCAACGATGGCCCCAACACGCACCAGTGTGCCCACCCCCACCGTCACTGAAACTACACCTGCCGTTCGTATTCTCTGGTGTAACAAAGCTCCCATCATGGTCGATGAAGCCTGTATGGATATCAGCGATGCGACCGATCCCATCAACCTGACCAGCGCACATTACCTCTTGCTCAAACTGCGCATCATTCCCTCTTCGGGGTTCTTATGGTCTGTCATTGAGCAACGTTTTACCAGCGAGACAAATGCGCCGCTGCTCCGAATCACGGAACAGCCATTTATGGGGGATGAAGAGACTGTTACACCGCGCATTGGCGACAGTGCCACGCAGATATTCCGCTTAGACCCCATCGCTGCAGGGCAGAGCCAAATCCACTTTGAGTATCATGATACCTTGGGCATGATTGCCGATACACACCAAATCGAGCTTCTGACATCGGGCACGTTTACCGATGTGCAGACGCCAAGCCTGCCGCCCGACGATAGAGGCACACCACCAACCGAAGACCCCAATACACTCGGTGGCACACTCTCTGGTATGCAGTCACTCATGCATCGCAATGTCGCAGGCACAGTGTCCATGAGCAACCTACCCGAAACATTTAGCTGGTGCAATCATCCCGATGGCAATGACTACTGTACACCCGTTCAATACCAAGGGTTATGTGGCAGTTGCTGGGCCTTCACCACCGTTGGGGCCATGGAAACCGTCATCAAATATATGGATGGCGTCGAGCGTGATTTATCCGAGCAGCATCTACTTTCGTGTAACAACGGTAACGATCTGTTTCCCATCCCTTGGGGTTGTCATGGTGGCTGGTACGCCTTTGATTATTACACCGACCGATATTCTGTGCCTTTTGACACAGGGCCAGGAACCGTTTGGGAGACGGACTTCCCCTACACGGATGGTGATGCCGCCTGTATTCCGAATCTGGACCACCGCGAAACGTTGTCATCGTGGTCGTATATCGATCCTGCCAAACCTCTTTCGCATAGCTACACAGAGGATATCAAACGCGCCGTTCATGACTACGGCCCAGTTGTCTCCTCACTTTGTATTGGGCGCGAAATCATCAGCTATAATGGGGGGGTTTTTGACACCAACGAAGCCAAGCATTGCGCCAATGTGGGCAACGGGACCAACCATGCGCTGGTCATCGTCGGTTGGGATGACAGCGAGCGTGTGTGGATTGCGCGCAACTCATGGAGCCATCTATGGGGCGAAGACGGCTATATCCGCATCAAATATGGTACATCTAACATTGGTTTTGCCAGTGCCTATGTGCTGTATGAAGGCACAACCAGAGGCGCGCTGGGTGAAAATATAGGCGAAAACGTGGATGAAGCATTACTCGCACCCAGCCGACCCACCGACTTAAGCGCGGTTTTGACTCCGGTTGCGCCCGATGATCCAGAGGACGACAGACAACAGGTCGCGTTGACGTGGACAGACAACAGTGAGCATGAAACCGCGGTGACTGTATATCGACAGCAGAGCGGGACAGGTGAGTCGTGGGCATTGATTGCCGCGCTGCCAGCGAACACCACCAGTTATGTGGATACAGGGTTAGAGACTGGTAGGGCTGCACAGCAGTTTGAATGTGGACAGAAATATCTCTATCGCGTTACGATGGTGAACGATGCAGGCGAAAGCAATGTCAGTAATGTGGCACAGGTTGTGCCTGAATGCCCTGACCTGAAGACACCAATGGGCTTCCGTGTCAGCACGGGTGAGACGGGCATCGTGCTGCGTTGGACAAATGCCAACAGTGCCGATGAGCAAGACGGTGTGCGTATTGGTCGTTGGGATACAGAGGCCGAACTGTGGTTAGAGATTGCACGTGTCAGCGCAACCGCCATTGTCTATATTGACACCATCAGCACAGAACCGGGCCAAACCTATTACTATGTGCTGCAAGCCTATAAAGGCGAGCAAGTCTCCGCTGCCACCGACCCAGAGAGTGCAGTGTCGCCATTAATCGATCTCAACGGACCAACAAATTTGCAAATGATGGATGCTGCTGGCACAGCCATGACTGTTGCGTGGCAGGATAACAGCACCAACGAAGAAGGCTTCGCCATCCTCCAATATCAACCCGAAGAAAGTAGCTGGTCTATCATCAACCGTGTCGCCGCCAACACAACAAGCTATCAAGTCACAGGGCTAGGCTGTGGGCAAGCAACCCAACACTTCATAGTCGCCGCCTACATTGGTGATCTGGTGTCAGAGTATAGCAACCAGGTGTCAAGCCCAGTTTGTGCTGCATCATTATCCCAATCGCAGGTGTACTTGCCTGTGATTGTTCGATAGTGTCGGC
>JBCCFC010000381.1:0-10447 GCA_039029935.1 Chloroflexota bacterium | reverse complement strand
TGACACAGAAGCTGATGACACAGAGGCTGATGACACAGAGGCTGATGACACAGAAGCTGATGACACAGAGGCTGATGACACAGAAGCTGACAACCATGCAGATGATAACAGCGATACAGATGACGCAGAGATGGATGCTTCTGATGATGCAGAAGAAATGGGTGCAGACGAGACCGATGCAGGTGACGCTGATGACACAGAGACAGCGAGTGATGATACGGGCGAGGCAGAAGATGATGCTACTGATAGTGCCTCGATGGAAGATACCACGCAACCAGAGGCAAGCAGCGGCATCTTCCCACCTTCACCAACGGGCAGTCGGGTTGCCGTTGCCAATCGTGGTGCGCAAAGCGTTTCGCTAATTGATGTTGACTCAGAGGAAGTCTTGCAAATTATCCTTGAAGACGGTTCGGAACCCATGTATGTGCAAAATCCGCTCGGTTCGGATGAGCTATGGATTGGGGATCGCGGTCGAAACCGTGTACTGGTCTATGATGCACTGCGTCTGCGCCGGATTGCAGAGATTCCTACGGGGCAGGGGGTCTTTCATATGTGGAGCCATCCCGCACTGGGGCAGATGTGGGTAGTCAATGATATCGACAAGACCATGAGTGTGATGTCTTTGGCCGACAGAGCGGGTGTCGCAACCGTGCCGATTCCTGCGGACTTGGCCGAAACCCATAAACCGCATGATATCACCTTGACAGCAAGCCATGCCATTGTCTCACTTATCGGCGGTGAGGACGCCACAAACGATTGGTTGGTCAAGATTAGCGGCGAGACCTACCAAGAAGTGGCACGGCTTGAAGTCCCCATAGACCCACATCTGATGCATTGGGGATTAGAGGGTAGCCAGCTCTATGTCGCGGCACAGGCAGGCAAAGTCTTTCAAATTGACCCAGATAGTTTTGAGATTACAGCGGAACTGGACATCCCTGGTGCGCACGGCATCTGGGCCAATGAAGCCGAAACGCATCTCTATGTCAGCAACATCGAGTCAGCAGACGGGTCATCATCCATCTACACCATCGACCTCGCAACATTTGAAATTATCGGCTACGCACCCGCTGATGCACCACTACCCAACCCACACAACCTGATGGTATCCATTAATAATGACAAGCTCTTTATCACCCATAGCAAGGATTCGGAGTCAACAGCAATCCTTGATCTTGACGCCAATGGGATCCCCACAACATCCCGTGTCGTGAAGACAGGCACAACACCCTTTGGTATAATGCTTATACGCGACCCGCAACTTGCTCAAGAATAGACCACCGTTGTAAAGCACATACTTGCTGGAAGACAAAATATATCTCATATTGTCTTCCAGCAAGTGTTCATCAACCGCCACCTAACTGGATACAACGGTCATTTAACGACTGAATCGGACGATTGGTCCCGTCAAAAAGAGCCGTAAACGCAGCGATTTGCTGTGCCGACGTCTCTATGGAAGATTGCATCACAGACCACAACACACCTTCGCTATAGGGCGGTGTTGTCAGCGAGCCATCGTAGCGATAGAAGGCTCGTCCGGCTGGCAAGAGTGTCGCTATGTTGACACGGTGGCCTGCAATACGCACATTCGCCATCTTGATTTCCTCAGTCGTTAGCACACTCCACACTGGCGCAAGTGCCTCATGCATCTGACCTTCGACCATAAAGACACCGATTACGGCCGAATTGCCATCATCATCGGCATGAACCAAATGAAGCTCCATTGGCGAAAACTGCCCATCCACTGTATGCTCGCTGGGGGCATGAAAGTGAAATTGTACTAGGCGATAGGAACGGTCATCAATCGTGATGGTATTGCTTGCAGCGTCACTTTCTATGCAGTCAACTTGTAGTGTATAGCCATTGTTGAAAATAGCGACATCCGTCTCTGCATACTGGAATGCAATGGGCGATAGTGCAGCCTTTGTTGGCTTGGTCAAGTCAATCGGTGACTGTGCCATGCAAATAGGACAGTCCGGCGTGTGTGTTGGATTAACATTCATCTGCATTAATTTCTCCGATTCATTCGCTTGAATCGTATCTGACATAGTTGTTTCTCCTTACTTAACATAATTAATTGATGTTGTGTCAGTGTATTTGAGCCGGAGATCATTATGCCTTTAGTATACAATCTAAAAAGTTATTTGCCCTCCATTCACTTTAGCTGATATTTTGTTATGTTCTTTGTGCAGAGCATACAAAGTTGCGACACAGAGTGAGAAGCTGCCCCAGATTTCTCTATACATCAAGCTGTACAGTCCATATATGTCTAAAAAAAGGGTTGACAAGCATAGACAATCCTGCTATACTGTAAATTGATGAATACTTTTAGCTACTTTTATCTACATTTGAAGAATCTCCGATCTGTCCAACGACAGATCAGCCGAGATATCATGCCTGCCGCCACAGCCATTTAGCGCACGTTTGGCGTGAATGCATTTGGGGTAGAGCCCTGCTGTTTCTGTGTTTTGAAGATTTTCAGAACCAAAGATGCTGGCGTTTTTACCGCGTCATGTATTCATACCGTACCAAGTAAAACCACGCAAGAAATTAGACAAAAATATACTACAGCGGATTTGGGTAAGGAACGGATTTTAGCTTCAGCGCGGGAAATCCGTTTTATTCCCCAATCCTTTGTAGTACATTTCAATACGAGGAACGAATAATGAAAAAGCAAGCAAGCGCATGGTATCGGCAAGCAACACAAATGGTTCAAGCAGCAAATGGACAACAGGATAAACTGGCAACAATGGTGGAGCAGTTGGGTGTGAAGGACCCAGCAGTCTCTGTCCCCGCAATTTGGGCATTGCAACAGGCAGGGACAGTAGCAATTCCCGTGCTACTCGATGGCTTAACACATCCGCATACAAAAGTACGCCGTAACTGTGTCGACGTGATCGATCATGGTGGCTATGGGGGTGATGCACGTTGTGTAGAAGGGCTATTGTCCTTGTTGGATGACCATGTGCCACACATTCGACGGGCGGTCTGGCATACACTCTTTTGCGAGCGCTGTCAGAATGAGGCGCACTGCGAAGTGCAACAACCAGAGCCACTGGACCAGATTGCGTTGCTCATTGAGGTGGGGATACACGATGCGAATCTCAAATTGCGCCGACAGCTTACTGGCACACTGTGTGAGCATATAGCGGACTCACGAGTGCGGCCTGCGCTGGAGCAAGTTTTAGCTCAGGAAACGGACCCGGAGATACGGTCTGTGGTTCAGGCTGCGCTCGCATGATAAGTCATTCCTGCTTCAATAGCCATATCCATCGTTTTACAAGTTAGCTTGTTTGGTCTTGTCATTACCTATGAAGACAGGAATGACAAGACCAAATAAAGGCAAAGCATGTACCTATTTCCGCAACAGTGGTAAGTATGTTGTATTGACCAATCCAAGAGGATTTTGGTTACCCATATGCATAGATGCATTTACTGCACCTTGCTGCCTAACAGTAACCACAGGCAAATAAACCATCCAGCCGCCAACCCGCGCTGTCCCCAACTCAGCCACCATCATCGAGCCATCCGTTGCCATCATATGTAAGACATAGCGATAGATGATACCCGCTTCTGCCGTCGTATCCAAATACGCATACGCTGTGCCTTGGGTCTGTCCAGCAAACTGGCTGGTGATAAACATATTATCCTTGGTCAACGGAACGGAAGCACCCGTTGCTTGGTTAATGCGTTCGATATGGAAACCCGAAATATCACTTTCATCAAGCGTTGTCCAGTGTAGGGCAACCCTGTCATCAGTCGTGTCAACATGGTGGTCAGCGATGAGAATGCTGGTGGCGTTATAGATGCGCACTGTGTCGGTGGCCGTGGCGGTGAAGACAATGGCGGTGTTGATGGTGGCCGTGTTGGGTAGGCTTGATGTATCTAATGCCGTAACAAAGAAGACATCTACACTAAAACTTTGCCCGGGCCCCAAGTCCGCGCCAAAGCCGTTTGCACCAGATGCAGTCAAATCTGTCCAGAGAACCTGCCCGGTATCGCCCGTACTATTGCTACTTGGCGTTGCCCTCAGATAGGTCAGGTACGCACTCTGATAGGTGTCGGTCAATGGGAGATTGGTGATGGTGACGCTGCCTGTGTTGGTGATGCGAATGGTAAAGCTGATGGTTGTGCCGGGCAACACGGGGTCAGGGGTGTTGCGTACTTTGCTCACCTCGACGCTTGGACTGGAGACTGGCGTCGGTTGATAGCCAAAGTCCACATCGGTGCGCACGAAGGTGGAGATAGTGTCGCCGACAGTGATGGCAACGCGGCTATCAGGGTTGACTGTGCCAGAATCGACATCATAGGTGGCATAGTAATCACGGAGAGAACTGTTGTCATATGGGAATGTGCCTGTGTCGGTGTCAACCGTCAGCGTGTAGTAGCCAGCGGGGATAAACTGGAAGGCGTAGTAGCCAGTGTTATCGGTCCGGGTCGTCCCCATATCAACATCATCGGCTGTGCCAAAGAGGTCATCCGGTCCTGACCAGTAGAGGCTGAGATCAACATTTTCAAAGCCATGTGTGCTGTCATCGGCTGTACTCATCTTCCCATCTAGCCCCGGACCAATCACGCCAAAGACATCATCAAGCGTATCAAACAGACCATCATCACCCGCTGTGCTGCCATCCTCAACACCATCGCCATTGGTATCCAGCCAGACATAATCGCCGATACAACCAGTGGCAGCGGCGTACTCATCCAACGCATAGGGTTGGCCTGTAAAGTCGGGTGTGGTGGCGGTGGTGGACTGGACAGTGATAAAGTTGGACACACCCGGGAAAGCATTTGCGGTGAGCATCATACGTAGGATGAGCGTCGGTGTGTTGCCAACGGCCAAGTCACCTGTGAGCGAACATGTCACCAGTTCGGGGTTGCCACCATCACTGACACAGTTCCATGCACCATCTGAGCCAGCGTTGTCCACATAGGTTGCACCATAGGGCACATAGTCCAATACCTGCACCGACTGCGCCTTGGATGGTCCTGTATTGGTGACAACGACTGTATAGGCGACGATATCTCCGGGATTCGGCTCGGCGATGTCGCGATTTTTCTCAACGGTGAGGTTGGCGTAGCGCAGTACATTCATGGGGCGACTGCTGGTCAACTCCTCTGGTAATGCCTGGATGCCACCATGTGATGCGTACATGGTATTGGTGATTGTGCCAGCGGACGCGTCGGCGTCGGTGGTGACATGGACAGTGACACTGGTGCTGGTTCCCAACGGCATGTTGACCGCCGAGCCTGTCCCTGCCTCATAGGTGCAGTCGATAATCTGACCGATGGATGCACCACAATCCCAATCACTGCCGGCATTGATGCTGTTGATGTTGAAGGCGGTCGGCATCGTGTCGGTAATACGTACTGGAGCGAGTGCGGCTCCCGTTCCCTGTGTATTCTCCACAGCCAGATAAAAGTCAAAGGTGTCGGTGACGGCATCACCCGCAATCGTCTGCGGCTGTGACGCGGTTTTGGTGGCCTCCACAAAGGGGATGTTGATGGTCACCTCATCGGTGGCGTTGTCTGGCGTGGCTGAATAGAAAATAATCGGGCTTTGGTCGGTCCACACGGCGACCGCGTTGTTGGTCTGGGCGATGGCTGTGCTGGGGGCGATGGCCTGAATCTTGAGTGGTGATGCGCTGGAGCCAGCGGCCAACGATGTGCCTGTGATGCCATAGCTACAGGTGATGACAGGTGGCACGGCATTGTCTGAGGCACAGGTCCAGTCTGTACCGCTATAGCCTTCATAGCTCAGACCGACGGGGAAGGTGTCGGTGATGCGTACTGGTAGCGGCAGTGGGGCTTCATAAGGGACGGTGTTGGTCGGTGTTTCAATCGCCGAGAAGTCGTTGTTGTTGGTGACATTGATGGTAAAGTCAAAGGAAACGCCAGCAAAGACGGGGGCGACATGCGTTTTGCTGATCTGCAAATCTGGCGATGGCACAGGTACTTCATCCTCTGTGTCATTGTCAATCGTGCCCGGATCACCGATTACCCAATGAGGCAAGTTGTTGGTGGTTTTTTTTGGCTCGGCACGGGTTAGCCCCTCAATCGCTGCATCATTATGCACAAAGTCTCCGGCGTCGGTCGTCACAGCCACATCAATATAGAGATAGTCCGTGGCATTGTTGAGCGTCCTGTCGCCGATACATTGGAGCATCCCGCCGTTCAAGCCGACCGTATTACGGTCAAACACACGCAGGTCGGTGGTCGTGATATTGGTGGTACAACTCCATCCCGTGCTGGCAACGGGGTCGCCTTGGGCATCAATGACGGACTGTCCTTTGCTGTTGCGTACATCGACAAAACTCATCCCCGGTTGCAATATATCCTCCACCACAGGACGGTCTGGGCCAACATTGAGTTCGGCAATGGTCAGTGTAAAGGTTCCTGTCCCACCACGAATCCAAGGCTCAGTACTGACATCGTGCGTCTTGATAATTGCCATATCGGTTGGCGCGATGGGAACGCCGTTATAGATGGGCGATGATTCACAGGGGCCGCTGTTGACACCAAAATTCCAATCATTGGGTCCATAACGAATCCCCCGTCCCGGACAGGCTGTGTTGGAGGCCCCATCCAGATAATCGGTCTGAATCACCAAGGAAGGCACGTTGGTCGGTGGCGTGACAGGTGGTTCATACCAACAAACCTGATAGTTAATCTGTGAACAGCGGTCATCACAGGTATTGGCATACTCAGGGTCTTTGTCCTCACAATACCAATCGGCAGACTCAACCGAGAGCAAGCTCATCCCAGCGGGCAGACGTTCTTCAATCACAAAAAACTGCCCAGCAGGAATGCTGGCAACGGTGACATTGTTGTTGATGGTCCACTCCATATTGCCATCCACAATCGTGGGTGAGCCTTTGGACACAATCCATGCCGTTGATAGGGTGGTGTAGGGAACGGTGTCTTTGTTGTTGGCTGTGTTGTCATCTAATGCCGTGTTATAGAGAGGTGCGACTGCGTTGACCAAGTTACCCGGGTTGTCGGTAGGACCAGTTTGCCCCGGGCTGCTGTTCATCTGTGTAGTGATGGTCGCCACCACGCTCTGCCCAACACCCAGCCCACCTGTGATACGTGGATAGAGACAGGTAATGTTGCTATCTTTTTGGGTCGGGTCGGTTGCTGGCTGCAAGGGATCACAGGTCCAAGGTGCGCTGGGGATGCCTGTGATGTATGCATAGGAGACTTCATCATACATGATGATATCGTCATACCAAGGGAGGCTCCCCACATTGGTCACGGTAATCAGCCATTCCATATCTTCGCCAATATCAAAGGGCGCATCGCCAATGTTGACCAGCGTTTTGTCCCATTGCAAATCGCCGATGTGATCGATGGTGGCACTATCGGTATTGGGGTATGTGCCAAAGGGTTCGGCCCCATAATGTGATTCGGTGAGTGCATAGTTGGTCTCGGATGAATTCCCCAAGAGCTGTGGAATCTGGTCCCATTCGCCCAAGAGCGCGGTTTCGGGCAAACCCAGCGTCTCAAATTCGTGGTTGATGATATTGAATTCATTGCCTATGGTAAAGACAATGGGTGCAGCAGTTGCACCAGGCGCAAGGTCTTGGTTGAGCGAGCAGAAATAGGTCAGCTGAATATCTTGCAACGGTCGTCGCCATTTACCGTAGAGAACTTCGGCAAATCCACCCTCACCGACCGCGTTGTAAAAACTAGGGTCAATGGGATAGCCAAAGGGCATGGTCAAGGTGTAGTCGAAACTACAGGTCCAGTCAGGTGTGCCGCTGACCGAGACATTGGCCTGAATCCATGTATCAATCAGGGCTTCGACTTCTGCGAGCGTTTCGACATTCCCTGCCGGGTTAAAGCTCCCGTTTGCTGTATAATCCCAATAGAGGTCAAAGATACGCCCCAGAATCGTGTCCATATCACTGTCATTGTCCCATTGCCCACCCATTGCATCGGCTACCACGACATTGGGTGCGGGGATGGCTCCATAGTTGGTGACGGTGACTGTCCACACAATCGAGTCACGTGGGCGGAAATCAGGATAGTCAGCGACTTTGGTAATACCCAAATCGACCGCTCCTGTGTAGCCAAAGTCAGCAGTGAGATGCTGCTCGCCCGCGCTCAGTGCATTGACCACAATCTGGTGGTCGCCTGCACCATCTTCATCATAGGATGCACTCATATTGCTCGGCAAAGTAGCGTCATCCAGCCGTACCAAGTAGGGAATCCCCGGTTGTAGCGGACGGAAGCGATATTGGCCCAATGCATCAGTCACTTGCGTGTCCATCAGCACATCATCGCCCGTTCCCACAACGGTATCTACACCCGGCCCATAGAGCCAAACGGTCACGCTGGGGATGCCTGTCTCAGCAACGTTGGTCTGCGAGACGGGCAACATTGCACTAAAATCGACGCCGCCGAAGTTGTCAAAGGCCGATGAATGGGTAAGTGTATAGGTGTCCTGTGTGCCGTTGCCATTGATGTCATACCAAACAGTATCACCGATGGTCGCTGGCGGTGTAAAGCCAAAGTCTACATAGTGAATCGACTGGCCGGGGTCGCCCAACGTGACTGTGTACTCTGGGTCGCCATCACCGTTGGCTGTACCCACCGAATCAACCTGTGGATCGCTGCCCTGAAAGGCATTGGTGAGAAAGGTGTCAACGAGTGGGCCTGTCGTAAAGTCGGCAGCATTATCAAGCCGTATATCGTAGGTGGCGTTGGCCTCTAGCCCATCCTGACAGGTGAAGATGTAATGCCCATCGGCATCTGTGGTTTTCTGTGCCACCAATTGGTCGGCGTCGTCATAAATGCGTACTGTCACACCCGCAATCCCAACTTCATTGGCATTCTGCAAACCGTCAGGGTTTTCATCATACCAAACGCGGTTGCCCACCTCTACGCAGAGATTAGAGCAGGCTGAAATCAACAATGCGCCAAACGTTATGTTACTGCACGAGTCAGTATTGGTGAAGACGACAAAGCCATCGCTATTCGTACCAACGGGTCCCTCGATTAAGCCGCCGGGCAATGGTGTTTTCACCTGTACACGGACCGCTGTCCCCACTGGTAAATTGGATACTGACCAGTTACCATTGCTATCGGTAATGGCCTCGCCAAGCAGAGTTTCGCCATCATCGTAAATTTCAAGACGAACGGCGGCAACGGGGATTTCACTGGCATCGTATGTGCCATCACCGCTGTCATCGCGGAAAACGGTTCCGTTACAGGTGGCAGTGAACCCCGCTGGCTGATAGAGCGAAGCGGGGTTTGTGGCGGCATAGGTGGTCTGTGCGGTGGAGAGTGTAAAAAGCAAAAAAAGGACAAAAACTATTATATTTTGTGAATTTTGTATACGCTTAAATTTGTGATCTATTGTTTTCTGTCTAAATATGGCCTGATACACTGTGATATACCCTTTCATGTAAATGAATCTTTTTTCTTAGTGTATCACGAGCGTTTCGTCATCAAATATGTCAAATGGCGTAACTAAACTGTCATGATCCTGACAACGATTCTGACAAAAAATAGTGTCGCTGATTTCACTCTTTCTGTTTTTATTAGGTAGAGCCATTGTGGATTTATAATTGATACAAACCGCTTAGATGGCGCATTGTATATGGTCAATTGTGTATAGCGGTGATGGTACACCGAATTCATGAGGAGCTTATTTTTAAACCATGATAACACGACGAAATTTTCTATGGACCTCTGCCCTGTTTACAGGCAGCATGATGTTTGGATATAGAGAGGGGATGGCTAGGTATGAACAATTGAGGCCTGAACAAGTGGGCAATCAGCTTCCAAGTGTGAACAACCAAACGTTGGGTGAATGGTCTATGCCGGATGAGAGTGATCCCCATACACGTACATGGATGGCGTTTGGGGCCAGTGCCGAGGTTTGGGGCGATGACCTTTTGCCCGAAGTGCAGCGCAACCTAGCGACGATTGCGCGCACAATCGCCACATTTGAGCCTGTCACCATGTTGGTGCGCGAGAATGAGCTTGATCTTGCCCGCGATCTGTTAGGGGATGGGGTGGAATTGCTGGTATCACCGCTGGATGACCTGTGGATGCGCGATACAGGTCCTGTGTTTGTACTGAACGAGCAGGGAGAAAAAGCAGCGGTTGATTTTAATTTTAACGGCTGGGGTAATAAGCAGGCGCATCAGCGGGATGGGCAGGTAGCGGGATTTGTTGCCCAGCAAGCAGGTGTCTCGGTTATCAACACGGGGCTTGTATTAGAGGGCGGATGTATTGAGGTTGATGGACACGGGACGGCGATTATTACCGAAAGCTGTGTGTTGAACGACAACCGCAACCCAAATGTCAGCAAGGGGACGGCAACAGCAGTGACCCTGGCACTAGCTAAATTGGCTGTTCAAGTGACAGCAGCAGTCATGATTACGTCATGACGGGGACCCCTGGTTCTAGCAACAGCTCTGACTTCAGCAGGAGCAAGGTG
>JBCCFC010000380.1:0-10449 GCA_039029935.1 Chloroflexota bacterium | reverse complement strand
TGACAATCGACTGTTAGTATACAAGAAAATTCGACTAAATGACCTGTCAATTAGCTGTTAATGAGTTTCCCCTATGAACCATTCATCAATTCATCAATTCACAAATGAATTATTGTTCTGTTGTAGGCGCAACAGGCAGCGAAATCGAAAAGGTGCTTCCTTGATCTTTCCCAGGTGATGTCACCGCAATCGAGCCATTCATAGCCTCCATAAGCTTTTTGGTGCTATAGAGACCCAGCCCAATCGAGCTTTCACCTGCTGTTGGTTTTGCACTCAGCTTAGTATACCGTCCAAAAATCTTCTGTTTATCCACTTCGCTCAACCCCTGCCCTTCATCGGTCACATCAATCTGTACATAGCTGCTGTGGGGAGAAACGGCAATCGTCACGGTTGAGTCAGGGTAAGAGTATTTAATCGCATTGGAGAGCAAATTGTCTAAGACTTGTTGCAAATTGGTTTTGTTTCCCAGAACCATAAGAGGCTGCGTGATGTCGTGTGTATCCTCACCGCCATCCACATGTGACATATCTATTTTCTGGTGTCGCTGCTCCTGATCATCCCTCTGGTCCTGATTCCACTGCTGTTGTAGCAGAATCCGTTTGGCGGCAGCACCAGCCTCATGTTGCTCATAGGTACTTTGCAAGATGGGTAGCAGTGGAAGGAGTTCGACTTCCGCAGTTAGCATCATGGTCGCTGGTTGGAGTGGGGGGAGTGATTGTATATCTGCGGATGCTGTAGGCTGTAATGTAGCCTGTAATGCAGATTGCTCAATGGTAGGCTGGTTGAGTTGCGCATTTTCGAGCAGATTGGTGATGATATCGAGCATTTTACCAATTGTATCATCCATTTGAACGAGTTTTTTCTGCCGTTTCTCCGGCCCCAATCTGTCTCCATAATTTTGCAAGAGGTCGATGGACATCTTAATACCACCCAACGGGCTACGCAGATCATGGGCGACAATGCTCATGAGGTCATCTTTTTCTTGATGTAGCTGTTGTAGTTGGGTGTTAATCTGTGCCAACTCTTCATTTTTTTGCTGATAAGCCAACGCCTCTTTTTTGGCGGCTTCTGTGCGATAGCGCACCTCAAGTCTTGCAAATCGACGATCTCTTTCTTCGCTAAACACATGGCTATGGAATTTATGATAGGTTTTATAGTGGAACACTGCTTGCTCAAAGTCACCGATGGCATGATAAATGTCGAAAAGAAGTTCATGACATTCAAGAAGTAGCTGTTGGCTTTCTAACGCATCGCCAATCGTTATTGCACTTTGTGTTTCTTGAATGGCCTGCTCGTACTGTGCTTGTTGATAATAAATACGGCCAATCCCTAATTTGGCATAGGCATGTTCTTGTTTGAGGTTATACTCTTCAGCAATCCGTTGAGACGCGTATAGATGTGTCAGTGCTTGCTCATAGTTTTCAAGCTTTGTATAAATTTGCCCCAATGTATCAAGCAGATGCACACGTATATCGTATATATCATCTGTGTGTTCCGATGGTCGGGCAAGCCTTAGCCCCTTCTCCGCTTCTATCAATGCCTGATCAAAGTTATTGGTGGAGAAATGAAGCATTGCGAGGTTATTATAGGTCATTGCAATATCACGGCGCGCAGCCAGCTCTTGAAAAATGACAAGAGCCTGTGCAAGCATCTCTGCGACTTTAGGGTAGTTCTCCAAGCGCGCATAGTTCATTGCGATGTTGTTATATATCCATGCCTCTAGCTTACGGTTGCCAACCGCCTGTGCCAAGGTCAACGCCTGTAAGTTATATTCCAGTGCGTTGGGGTAATCACCTAAGTCCCAATAAATGCGACTGAGGATGTTATTGGTGTAGGCAAGCCCTTCTTTATCGTTGAGTTCTTCCAGCAGCGCAAGGCTCTGCAATCCATATTGCATCGCTTTATCATAGGCACTATTACTTTCCATGCAGTAACTGAGGGTTCGCAGTGCCAAGGCTTGTTCACGCGTATCATTTATAGCCTGTGCCAACGTGAAGGCTTCTTCACTCAATCTTTGGGCCTCGGCTATATTATGGTAGCGTGCTTCCCATGCCTGTCTATTTAATTCTCTAACTTTTTCTGTGTCAACCAACATATGATAATTGTATATACTTCATTGGCGAGCGTCCTCTCGACAATATTTCATGAATCGCACGATTGTGTTAGATTGGTTTTATACGTGTATCTCAACAAGCCACAATCTCTAAACCACTATAGTTTATTTTTACCGTTGACGATAACGGTCGTTTAGATGGATTCAATATCTGAAACTCGATCCAATTGCGTGACGCCTACCTGTCTAAAAAATATAAGGTGTGGCTTAATTGTAGAAGATGAATGTAACGCTGGCGTAAACAGTTGATTTATATGTAGTCTGTATAATATTTTTATTCCAATTTTATATCCGAGCGTACACCAGTTACCTATCCTTTTACCGTAGGGGAATACCCATTATCGTCTTCATCTATAAATCGGTTTTCTATCTATTATTGACGATAATTCCGGTGAAATGGGTACGGCTTATTGTGGATTATGCTTGATGAAAATCACGATATTTTCATTTGTGTGGTTTTAGAACTTACGATTGTTATAGGGTTAAACATAAAGAGAAATGGGCATGCCCATTTCTCTTTATGTTTAACCCTATAACACTGTCAGGCGCAATGAAATACAAGCGCTATATTTTAAAAATAGTTTTTCAAACGGACTTTGCTGGCGAAGAGTTAGTAATCAGTGACAATAAACCCACTCCAATAATCATTACCTGACCAATAGTTGTTGCCTGTCCAATAATAATCGGTATTCCAATAGTAGTTATCATTTGGGAAATAATTGCCAGCATAGGCCCAGCCACCAGCATAGGCCCAACCACCAGCATAGGCCCAACCACCAGCATAGGCCCAGCCGCCAGACCATGCATACTCGCCTGCATAGGCCCAGCCACCTGCATAGGCCCAGCCACCATTCCAGAAATAATCCTCCCCTTCTGGTCGTGGATTGCGGTTTTCATCAACCAAGAAATACCCACCCCGTACCTCATCATACTCAACCGGACCGTAATAGGCCGTGCTTGGTGTCATTCCTTGATTTGCCAACCCATCCGGATTGCTGGGTGTATCATCCCAATAGACGGCTGCATATGGATTGATGCGCCCTGTCCCCTGCTGGAAGATACTAAACGTTGTCTGCATTGTTGATGACAACGTGGTTGTCTCTTTAACAATCGGCGTTGCCGATGCCATCAAGCGATATTTTACCTGATCGGGTGTCAAGTTGGGATTCCTACTCAACATCAGCGCAATCACACCTGTGGTGAAGGCGGTTGCACCGGATGTCCCAGAAACAATATAGTAGCCATCTTCGGTACGGCGTGAGTCTGGGTCAAGCGCAAAGTTGCTATCGCTGTGAACTTGGGCGAGTAGATGCGCACCTGGTGCCACAATGTCGGGCTTGACAAAACCGACCTCAGTTGGTCCCGCTGCACTAAAGGGCGGGACAAAATCATCGGTGTCGTCAAACGGTGTAAAGTTGTCTGTGTATGCGCCGACGGTAATCACAAATGGATCGTTGCCCGGTGTTGTAACGGACCCTGCATGAGGCCCAGTGTTCCCTGCGGCTGTCACGACAACAATACCTGCCTCCCACAAGGCCTCAACCGCTTGATTGAGCGGATTCTCCCAATAGGGACCGAGAACAGGCCCTTGGAGCGATAGGTTCACTACCTTGACGCCTTGTAACAGTGCATCATCCATCCCTTCAATAATCGATGAATAGGTGCCTTTGCCCTCGTCATCCAAGCTGGCAAAGTTGAAAATCTGCGAAGCTGGTGCAATCCCTATCGACTGACCTTCATGATTATCTTGGCTGTGGGCAATGCTTGCCATCAAGGTTCCGTGTCCATTTGGATCGTTAATATCTGTCCCTGTGAATGCATTGGCATAGGCTGACGCCAATACCAGGGGACTGATGCCTGAGTCAATGTAGCCAACATTTACCCCAGTACCGTCAATGGCGTCTGCATGAATGCTGCTCACGTTCAGTGCATCAAGATAGCCTGTTGGGTTAATAACGTCCCTGCCTTCACCCCCTGTTGCGTCCAAGGGTGATAGGTAGGTGCCGTCAATGACCTCGCGTGTGCCGTTGGGAATTTGCCATGCAACAGAGAGATGTCCCGACCAAACATCCTGCTTTTGTAACGCCTCAATGTAGTACCGTTGACCCGCCTGTAGATAAATTGGTGCTGATGCTTGCGTTGGGTAATCATCCCAGTCTCGATAGCCTGATGCGGAGACACTATGGGCAATGATAGACGCATTTTGTGGACTCTCATCCGTGCTTAAGCGTAGCTCATGCTGATCGTTTCCAGCAACCCAGAAGTGATAGTACCCGTCTACTGGCGGATAGAGATACCCTTGGATGTGTACACCATAATGCGGCCACCATCTGTAAGGAAGTTCAAACTTTGTAATCTGATCAGACCCATCGGGATGATTGGGATAGTCTGGATCATTGAGCAGATACCAAATGAGGCCACCATCGATGTTTGTCCACCAATTGTTTGTAATTGTGCCGCGATTATTGTTCGCCGTGGTGACAGAAATCGGCGCGTTTGCTTGGTCATTGCTATTCGATTCATTGTTGTCATCGTCGTCATCGTCATCGTCATCATCATCGTCATCATCATCGTCGTCATCATCATCGTCATCGCCGTCGTCGTCATCACCATCATCACAATCATCATCACAGGTACTAGTCATGAGTATGCTGGTCGAAAAAAGTTGCTCTTGAATCGCAAAATATAACACCTCATCGGGAATATATGTCTTCTCATCTGCGGTGTCCGGTCCTTTATATTTGACGGTTAGCTTATGATCACCCTGTTTTTGATAGAAGAAAAGTTCAATTTTGTGATACCCGCGATGTAACCAAATACGACCTTGCTGTTGACTGTCATCCTGTTCATCGGTGTCATCGACCACAAGCTGGTCATTGATATAGAGTTGACTGGCATTATCGGCTTTGTTATAAAATCTGTAATGCCCGCCTGTTTCGATATGGATGTAGCCATCATAGGCAACACCAAAATTGCGATTGCGGTCACGCACACTGAGCTTGAAGTTGTCGATTGTGCCATGATAGGCAGGTGTCAGTGTGCCAAAGTCGGGCAATCCACTCCAGCGCCCTTCATAGTAACGATAGTTGAGCCCATTTTGCGGTTCAGCACGACCGTTGTTGACCATTTGATGTTGCTTGGTCAGACGAATATTGTCAATATAAAATGTGGCCTGGGGGCTTGCTTGCATACTCTGCCAGATCAACCCTGTCAGTACAGCTTGATCGTCTGTCTGGCCTCCCGTCACGCCATCGGTTAACTCATTAAGCGCAATTTCGTAGTAGGTCCAGTGATTGGCCTGTGCTTTGACAACAATGCTGGAAGATGCCCAGTCCTCATCGACTTCGTTTAATGCCTTGACCCAAATTTCTTGTCCACCCGTTGACCCACCATGCAGCCAGAACGATAGCGTGTCATAGCTGCCCTGTGTATTCATCGTGGCATCTGTGACAGGGATGGGTGTGCCGTGTGCCAAATATAATCCATCCCAGCCCGCCAAAAAGTCAACGGCCATTGCTTGCCCACTTGCCACTGCAATCTCAGAATTGATAGAGTCTGTGTCTATAAAACGAATCTCGGCCCAAGGCACGACCTGCCAGGTCGCCGCCAGTTCATCGTTGTAGATCGTCATGACAGGAGCCACTTCCTGATCCTGATTGGGTGCTGTGGATAACCGTGATTGCTGACCGATGCCATTGGTAATGAGGGGCAGATAGATGTCATTTTCGCCTTGGCTAATGGCTTCTGGGGAATTTTCTACAGAAGCCGACGCAGTTTCTGCATCCATAACAGGGGCTGTAATAAACGACTCACGGTTGTGAACAGGTGCATCCAGCGTAACATTGCCAATGCGTTCATCTGTTTTGAGTGCGTGAATCTGGTCGGCAGGGACGCTTGCGACGACACCATCGATCAATGTCAACTCGCTGGTCACGGTCCCGCCATAAGTAGCAATCACGTCGTTGAGTTGGGTTGCTGTCTGGTCGGAGTCAGGGGCCTGAACAATCACCTGTAGGTGCGGCAAGGTAGTCGCATTGAATGGGCTTGCTTGTGCATGGGAAACCTGACTCCACAGAGTATATCCCAACGTATTACTTACGGTTATGATGACTGCCGTCATTAAGAGCATTTGCGTGAAGCCTTGGACAAAACGGCGTAAACGTGTGAAGTATGTTAATTGTCGTTGTGTTCTCATCTTCTGATCTCCCTAAATAATGCCTGTCTTCTTCGCACCCAACGATTTTCAGTGGTAAGCTGAAACCGCTCTAGTATCCTGAAAAAAAAGATTAGACCAAAGTCATGTGAGCCAAATTGTTTAATGTGTGTAATTGAACTATGATATAAAGTTGTTTTATTTATTTTTAGATGTTGGCTTAAAATTTTTCAAGCTGTTTTATGTGGAATAAATTATCTGCCAAAACTGTTTTGCAAGTTGTCATACATTATAGTATATACGGTTCAATCGTTGTATAACCTGTCAGTTTGCTGTTAGAAGCTATTATTGGATGTGTCTAAAAAATATGATTGATTTTATAGAGAAGACATTACGGACAAATGTTTGTTGATGTGAAGTTTTTGGTTAGATGTTGGTCTGTTGGGCTAAATCATTTGTATTGATTATCGTAGGCTTCAGGCAATTTAACCTTACAAATATCAATACAAATGAATTTTCCACTAAAAACGCTTAATAATTACTTTCGACAAACCCTGTCCAGTAATCATTGCCAGACCAATAGGTATTGCCAGACCAGTAGTAATCTGTATTCCAATAGTAGTTGTCGTTCGGGAAGTAACTGCCAGCATAAGCCCAGCCACCCGCATAAGCCCAACCACCTGCATAAGCCCAGCCGCCCGCATAAGCCCAGCCCCCAGACCATGCGTACTCACCCGCATAGGCCCAGCCGCCAGCATACGCCCAACCACCACCCCAGAAGTAGTCCTGACCTTCGGGCAAGCGATTTCGCTCCTCATCAACGAGATAGTAGCCACCCCGATCGGCATCATATTCAACGGGGCCATAGTAGGCTTCTCCCGGTGTCATCCCTTGGTTGGCAACGCCATTTGCAGGTCCATTCGCTGTGTCCCAGTAGATGGCATCATACGGATTGAGCCGCCCCGTCCCCTGTTGGAAGATGCTAAAGGTTGTTTGTTCGCCCGTTTCTGGGTCCTGCTTGACGATAGGTGTAGCAGAAGCCATCAGACGGTATTTTACTTGGTCGGGTGTCAGGGATGGGTCGTTTTCAAGCATCAGCGCAATCACACCAGTGGTAAAGGCAGTTGCTGCGGATGTACCAGAGACAATATAGTAGCCATCTTCGGTGCGACGAGAGTCCTTGTCGAGCGCAAAGCGGCTACCGGGGTCAGCTTGTGCAAGCAGATGCGCACCCGGTGCGACGACGTCAGGCTTGACAAAACCCACCTCGGTTGGCCCTGCGGCACTGAACGGTGGCACAAAATCATCGGTAAAGTCAAAGGGTGTATAGTTGTCGGTATAGGCCCCGACCGTGATCACAAAGGGGTCGTTGCCGGGTGTGGTGACTGAGCCAGCCTGGGGGCCAGTGTTGCCTGCTGCCACGACAACAACGATGCCCGCTTCCCACAGTGCCTCAACTGCCTGGTTGAGTGGATTCTCCCAATAGGGACCGACAACCGGACCTTGCAGGGAGAGATTGATGATGTCAATCCCTTTTTTGAGAGCTTCATCCATGCCGTCAATCAACGAGGAGTAGGTTCCTTTGCCCTCTCTGTCCAACCGTGCAAAATTATAGAGCTTGGCCTTGGGCGCAACACCTATTTCCTGATCGTTATATTTTCTCTGACTGTGGGCAATGGTTGCCATGAGTGTGCCATGCCCGTTGAGATCGTCTTTATCAACCTCATCATCATTGCTGGCATGTGAGAAGTGTGACTTAAGGACTAAAGAATTAATCCCCGAATCCAGATAGGCAACATTGACATCTTTACCTTCAAGCTTGTCTTGATGTAAGTCTACAATCCGCAGTGCTTCGAGATAGCCAAGCGGGTCGATGAGTCCTCGGTCTGCGCTTGTCACGTCATAAGGCGATAAATAGTCACCATCAATCACTTCACGCACACCATTGGGAATCTGCCATGCAACCGAGAGATGGTCGCCACCTTTGTCTGCTTTATGCAATGCTTCAACATAGTAACGCTTCCCTGCTTCCAAAGAAATGGGTGCAGACATCTGGGTGTCATATTCATCCCATTGGCGATAACCCGTCTCTGTTGTACTATAGGCCACAATCGCGGCACTCTGGGGGGATTCATCACTGCTGAGACGTAGCTCATGCTGGTCATTTCCTGCGACCCAGAAGATATACTCGCCATCTACAGGTGGATGAATATAGCCCCGAATCCGTGTGCCATACTCGTCGTGCCAATTGCTGGGTAGCTCAAACATATCAAGCTGGTTTACACCATCCGGATGGTGTGGATAATCTTTGTCGTTTAGCAGATACCAGATCAATTTATGCTTGACCTTGGTCCACCATTCGACCTCAATCTCGCCCGTTTGAGTCTCTACTGTACCTTCACCAGATGCAAATGCTTGAGGGGCTGATAAAAAGAGGAGATGTTTCGGGATATCTTTCTTTTTGACATCGGGACCCTCATACTTGACCTTTAAATTGTGTTTCTTTTTATTTTGAAACAGCTCAACTTTAATCGCATGATAGCCTTCCGAGAGGGTTACTGTTCCCTCATCTTCCTTGTTGTGCTTGAGTTCGGGGCTATCCACCACCAGTTGGTTATCAATATAGAGCCGATTTCCATCCTCAGATTTGGTGGAAAATGTATATTCACCTGCTTTTTCAATCAGGATATAGCCATCATAGACAATGCCATATGCATCCTTTTCTTTGACGATCTCCTTTTTAAAATCGTCAATTGTACCTTGGAATGCATGAGCCAATGTACTAAAGTCTGGAAATGCATCCCATTCCTGCTGGCTCTCATAGTAGTGATAGTGAAGCCCATTATCTTCACCCGCCCGTCCGCTTTCGGCCATCTGGTGTTGCTTTACCAAGCGAATGTTGTCAATGTAAAATGTGGGCTGGCTGGTTGCACGCATATTTTGCCACAACAACCCTGTTAACATAGACGGCTCACCCACTGCACCGCCAGTTAGCTCTCTGAGAGGTATTTCGTAATAGGTCCATTGATTGGCGTTGGCTTTGACAATGATTGTGGATGCACCCCAATTGCTCTCAATTTCACTTATTGCCCCGCCCGATTCTGGCATGGCTTTGACCCATAGCTCCTGCCCACCCGTATCACCGCCGTGTAGCCAGAAAGTCAAGGTGTCATACGCCTCAACCATCGCCATTGTCTTATCGGTAACAGCTATCGGTGTGTCATGCGTCAGATAGAGTCCATCCCATCCTTCTGTAAAATCAACCGAGATCATGTGTTGATTCTCACTGGTGTGATTTGCACTGATGATATCCATTGACACGAGTTCGACAGTGGCCCAAGGCACAACCTGCCAGCCATCAACAAGTGCTTCGGTGTAAATCGTCATGACCGGTGTGATTGTTTCAGTATTTGTCAGTGGCATCGTCACGTGGTTTTGTGCCGCGGACTGAACTTGATGCTCGGTCACGCTTGTGACCAATGGTAGATAGACTGTGTTTTCTTGGGCAGCAGAAAGATTTTCAATAGCATCATCGCTCGGACTGATGACCGGGGCTGTCAGAAACGATTCACGGTTATGGACAGGCGCGTCCAGCGTAACATTCAGGATACGCTCGTCAGCGTTGAGTGCATGAAGTTGGCCTGCTGGAACACTTGCCACAACACCGTTAATCAAGGCAAACGTATCCAGAACAGAACCGCCATAGCTGTCGATAATCTCTATCACTTGTGTAAGCGAGTCATTGCTTTCTTCGCCAGTGATCTCGCCGCTATCTTCGAACTGGTCAGCCACTTGAACAATCACCTGCAAATGAGGCAACACGTTTGTGGCTGAGCCCACTTCGCGCGGGTTAAGCGAATCTGTATTGGCAGAAGTCTTTGCCTGTGCCATCAAAACTCCAAGGCTATTACTCATAACCATCACCAGAATCGTGATGAATAGAACCTGTAGCAGACGAGGGTCGTGAGTGATGCCTCGTCTTTTTGAGTTGTTACCAAGCATAAATTCTCCAATAAAAGTTGTAAAGTTTGTCTATACCAAACAGGGCAGAGAAGAGCGTCTATCTCTCCACTACCCTGTCGCTTTTTTCTCGCCATCAACCCAAATGATAGATAGACCGTATCCAAAGTCATAATCCAATTGGGTTTCTATCGGCATCGCCCTCAATAAAAACAACATTGTG
>JBCCFC010000379.1:0-10458 GCA_039029935.1 Chloroflexota bacterium | reverse complement strand
GCGCCCGCCTTCAATCACAAGCGTGGTGTTGGGAGCGCGTAGGGTCAGTGGCTTTAAGTCGCCAGAGCGTTCCGCTTTGATCAACCCCTCTGGTTCGTCTACAAAGATGCGCGTCTCGTTTTTGTAATGATCGGCGTGATAGGCTTGGCGACCGCTATAGAGTGTCACCGCCAGCCCGTCCTGCCCCGCTCGTCCTGTTCGCCCAATGCGGTGTGTATAGGTGGCCTCATCCTGGGGCATGTCATAGTTCACCACCATGTCCAGCCCCTTGATATCCAGCCCCCGCGCCGCAACATCGGTGGCGACCATGACCGAGCAGCTGTGGTTGATAAACCGTACCAATACATCGGTGCGCTCATACTGTTCCAAATCGCCGTGCATGGCAAGCGCATCAATACCTTTGCCCTGTAGCTCGCCAGCCACCTCACGTGTGCCCGCTTTGGTGGTGCAAAAGACAATGGCGTTGCTCGGCTGGTGACGGGTAAACAGCTTAACCAACAGGAGCAATTTTTCATACTCGGCCACGTTGTAAAAATACTCCGTAATGGGGTTGGGCTTCTCAACAGAAATCGTCTCGATGTGGACAGCATTGGTTTGGATGGATGCGCTTAATGCCATGATTTCATCAGGGTATGTGGCCGAAAAGAGCAGGGTTTGCCGCTTTTCGGGTACGTGGTGAATGACACGACGAATCTCGTCAATAAAGCCCATGTCCAACATGCGGTGGGCTTCGTCAATCACCAATGTATCCAGTGCAGTCAATGAGAGTGATCCACGCGTCAGGTGTTTCAGAATACGCCCTGGTGTCCCCACGACAATGTGCGCATCATGACGGAGTGATGCCACCTGCGGTTTGAAGGCCACACCACCACAGAGCGTCAACACTTTGATGTTGCTGGTAAACCGTGCAATACGCCGTAGCTCCGTGGCAACCTGCTCGGCCAGTTCACGCGTCGGGCAGAGAACCAATGATTGGACACCATGCTTGTTGACCTGCAACTTGCTGAGAATGCCGATACCAAACGCCGCTGTTTTGCCGCTCCCCGTCTTGGCCTGTGCCGTGACATCCTTATTCTTGAGAATATGGGGCAGACTTTTTGCTTGGATGGAGGTCATCTGCGTAAATCCAAGCTGATTCAAATTCTGTACCATCGGCTTGGAGAGGGCGAGGGCTGAAAAATCGGTTGTACTCATAAACGTGTTATCCTTCTTGCGCAGCCTGCTGATAGGCCGGACGTGCTTGCATTCGTTCAATATATGCTTGAATCTGCGCTCTATCTTCCAGCAAACCAAGGCTACCTGCAAACTCCAACATAATCGTCATCATAATGTCTGCTGCTGTAAGCGTATCGCCCGCAAAATAGGGGCGTGTCGCCAGCACTGACTCGATATAGCCAAAATCAAGCGCAATCTCTTTAGCGATGTAATAGTCCATCGGTCGCTTGCCATCTCGCTCTTCCATACCCATCATCATATGCGCAATCACGGGTAATCCCAGCGACCCTTCGGCAAAATGGAGCCATTCCAAGTAATCGTAATAGGTTGGACTGGTGCGCGCTGGCCGCAAACGCTGCTGTGGGTCTTGGTCAAGAATGTATTCCATGACTGCGCCCGATTCACAGAGCGTCACGTCGCCATCGACAATAATCGGTGCTTTGGAGAGCGGGTGAATGGCTTTTATGCTGGCGGGGGCCAAACGCGTTTGGGGATCACGTTGATGTTTGACCAGTTCATAGGGCATGGCAAGTTCTTCAAGTAACCATAGCACACGTGTTGAGCGTGAACGGTTTAGATGATGGACTGTTATCATAGTTGTGTTTCCTTTTATCGGTGTATCTTAATCAAACCTGTCTAATAAGCTCTCTTTGGCTATTCAAATAGTGTTCAACGGCCCGTACCACAAATTCATTTAGATTAAACGATGTTTGGTCAACTTGATCTTGAATTGTTTTCACCAACTGCGGCTCATGCAACAGGATCATCTCGCTACTCATCAACCAGATTCGTTCAAAACGGTGGCGATCTATCAATGCCCCCTCAAACTGCGCATCACGGTTAATTTCATCTAGTTTTGGAATGGGTGTCTCGGCCAGCCACGTACTGCCTGTGTGATACAGTGGCGATGCATAGGATGTTGAGCCATCGGCAAATAACTCAACTTTGCGAATTTCCCAGCGGTCTGGGTTGATTTCACTGTAGATTTCAATGGGTTCATCAGTATGGAAATGACGCCATTTAACTTTTAGGTATTCCATTTATACTACCTCTCCATGAGAAATAATTCGACCTGATATATCGAGAGGGTTGTCATTGGGAACAACAAAAATATGTAGCCGACCCTGCACAATTGATAAATTTGTGACATCAATCTCAATATAATGCGTATACTTTTTGCCTTGAAATGGCTGCCCCAAAAATAGCCGAGATAGTTGTGCTGGTGTTTTCGTATGTGGCTTTATATCGGACAGATATTGTCCGTCACCATAGCGTACATCGTTTGGGTTACGATTCATCGTAGACGGATTCAGTTGTTTTGATTGTAAAATACCTTCATAACCAAATTGGTTGGTGTAGTGAAATAAGGTTATCATAGCTCATTTACCATTATACCACTCACCCATTATTGAGCGTACCTTTAGTATACCATAGCTCGGTTGCTTGGGCTGAGTCATATGGATTATGGCGTGGGTCGCAAAAAATGACCATGACCCGCCTTTGCCACAATCTTACCCTCATGATAGACCATCTTACCACGCACCAAGGTGGAGACCACCTTGCCCTCCATCTCACGGCCAGGATAGGCGCGCATCAGGTCTTTGGCCTTGCTAAAACATTGGTGGCGGTCAAAGGTCCAGCGCGCAGACATGTCCACCAGCGTAAAGTCAGCGTCATAGTCGGGTGCAATATTGCCCTTGCCGCCAAGTCGGAATAACGCCGCCGCTCGTTGCGACATGAATTGCACCAACTGTGGCAAGGTCAGCCGCCCCTGATTGACAGCGGTCAACATCAATGGCAGCATCGGCTCCAGCCCCGGCATTCCTGCTGTGGCTTTGAAGACATCGACCAGCCCCTGCTCTTTCTCTTCGGGTCGATAGGGCGAGTGGTCGCTGCCAATCACGTCAATCGTGCCGTCAAATAGATAGCCCCAGAGAGTCTCCATCTCGTCATGGCTGCGCAGGGCGGGGTTGCATTTGGCAAAGGGGCCATGCTTGCGCAGTTCGTCGAATGTGAGGAAGAGATACTGTGGGCAGGTTTCGACCGTCACATCGAGTCCCTGTGCTTTGGCATCCTTGGCAAGTTGGGCGGCATAGAGGCTGGAGAGATGGACGATCTGCACAGGTGTGCGTGTCTCAGCGGCGATGGCTAACACGCTGGCAACAGAGACATCCTCGACAAGCGGTGGTCGGCTCTCGGCATGGGCAAGCCCATCACCTCGCCTAGCAGCTTTCATCTGGCCGATGTAGGTTTGTAGCAAATCTTCATGCTCACAGTGAAAACAGTGCCGCAGTGAAGTCTGGGCCACCGCCTGCATGACACGAGGCAGGTCACCCATGTTGGGGCAGCACAACCCCGCAAACTCGGCATCGCGATTGGGCGGGGCCGCTGTCAAAAACGTCTTGAACGCAATCGCTCCGGCCTCGGCCATGCCCTGCACCTCATGCACATTGTCATGCCCAACAGCACCATAGAGCGCAAAGTCAACCAATGCACGTTGCTGCACCTCATGCCGCCGTTCGGTCAGAATTGGCCCCGAATTGGTCGGCGGCTCGGAGATGGGCATTTCGAGGATGGTGGTGATGCCACCCGCTGCCGCCGCACTGGTTCCAGAGCGGAAATCTTCACGGTCGGGGCGGGCAGGGTCGCGTAGATGGACATGCGTGTCGATGATGCCGGGCAAGATGTGGAGGCCGTCGGCGTCTATATATTGATAAGCTGGCGGATGCTTGTTGGGTGGCAATACAGCCTTGATTTTACCATCGTTGACGGCGATATTGGCACGGGTGATTTTATTGCCTGTGACAACCTGTCCACCTGTAAGCAGTAGATCAATTTTTTTGGACATAAAGGTGTTTCCTTTTTGTGCAGTTAGACCTATAACGATTCACTTTAACCTTCGCTATGGGGCAATGAGAGCGGCTTAATCTCTACCGCTGGCATCCGCACAGGCAACGTGCCTAATGCTTCTATCTCACCCAACCAAACCTTTACCGCAGCCTTCTGCGAGCAACCACTGTTTCCATAGGTTGCAATCAATCGCGGCACAGGTGGCAGTTCATAGGCCACATAAGGGCTACCAAACGACGTATAGGCAACGTTGGGATGCGTTACGTATAGTGAACGCCAACCCCAGCTACGGAAGGTGTCGGTCATGCGCGCTGTGCCCAAAGGCATCATCGGCAGTTTGAGCAAGTTGATAAAGACGGCGTCGTGTTCATCTGCCTTGTCTCGCACTTCATCACTGCTGGGGTTGTGCAGATGCTCCACTTGAAATCCCCGTGCGGTCAGTTCTGCATCAAACACCTCTAAATCGACCAGCCCCATGCGTGGCATCAACTGCCCATAGGTGACGGTCAGGACCTTTGCACCGCTTGCCAAGTTGAGCGATAGCTGCTCATTGTTACGCAGCACGGTGATGCTCTTGTCGGCCATCAACTGCGCTGCTTCTTGAAAGTGGGTCTGTTCTTCACTGGTCGGTGCAGGACCAAAGGGGTCTTCAAAGAGATTGAGGCGCGCCTTCATCTCCAGCACACGTTTGGCTGATGCATAAATCTGCTCTTCGGCAATGCGTCCATCCTGCACACCACGCATCAATCTGTCAAAATCATGCTCCGGATCGGCGTTGAGATAGATATCATTGCCCGCCGCAATACAGTCCACAATCAAATCATCGGGGTTGGCATGGATCGTGAATCCTATCATGCTGGCATTGTCCGAGACAATCATACCCTCATAGCCCAGTTCTTGGCGTAGCAGGTCAATCAACAGTTTCCGGCTCAAGGTAGCGGGTGGTGCATCTTGTGGTGATTGTTGATACCCTTCATAATCGGGCAGTGAAATATGGCCGGGCATGATACACATGACGCCTGCCTCAATCACGGCCTTCCAGACGAATCCAAAGGTCTCTATCCATTGTGAAAAGGGCAAGCTGTTGACGGTTGTGACCAGATGTTGGTCGCGATCATCAACACCATCCCCCGGGAAATGTTTAGGCGTTGCCGCTACGCCATGTTGTTGCATGGCTTGTAGCCAAGGGACAGCGAGACGGCTGATTTGTGCAGGGTTGTCTCCCATTGAGCGGATGTTGGTGATGGGGTTATCAGGGTTAAAATTAATGTCAATCACGGGATTAAAGACCCAATTCACGCCAATGTAGCGCGCTTCGGTGGCGATAGCCTGGCCCATGACGGCCATCAACGCCTCGTCATTGGCCGCGCCCATGCCCATTGCCCACGGGAAGCCTGTGCCATAACCGCGCAACTCGGTTGCACCATTTTCCATGTTGGCTGGCACAAGCAGTGGGACTGCCGAATTTTGCTGCAACTCAGTCAGAAATTCGCGATATCGCTCCGCGTCTGCTGAACGCGCACGAGCCGCCCCAACAGGTGTCTTTTCGATTAAACGTAACCAATAGTCGCGGTCATCACTAAATTGAGAAATACAGAGCAGTTGTGCAACGCTCTCCTCCAGTGATAGACGGCTGAGTGTTTTTTCAACCCACTGTGTTTGGGCTGGTGTTAGTGATTGAAGCATGAATGTTTTCTCCTTACTTTCAAGCCGTTGTCTGTTGCAAGAAATCGCGCACGGAATCCATATAGGCAGTGCGGTCATGGTTGCGCAGCACAGCACCACACATACGCGCTGGATCACCAAAGAAGTAATATTCATAGTGGGCTTGTCGTGCGCCAAAGGCAGACAGTGCCGTGTCCCATGCCAGACGGAACAGCGGAATACGGTCATTGGCCTCTTGGGTTGCACTCTGGTAATAGCGTGAAATTTCCTCGGCCAATGGTCCATTGACATCCGCTTCGGTGGGCATTGCAACCAAACCGCTTGCACCAATTTGACGCACACTTTCGACCATCTTGGGATACAGTTTGGGATAGATGTTACGCGCTGCATCCAACGGGTCCATCGCTGGCGTCATCACACCATACTCATTAAGCGTCGCCTGTTGTTCCGCTGCAAAGCGGAATGCCTTCATCATCTCCAAATTGACCCAAATGTCAGCCACCTTTTCCTGCACATGCTGAAAGCGTTCAATGCCAATTGAGTCCGTCATCAACGAAATCAAGCCCAGCAAAAATTCAGTTTTGGCAATGCTTTTGCAGATCACCTGATGTGCCATGTGCCAGACTGTGCCAGTGGCGTTGTATGCCTTGTTGCAAATTTCGACATCCTGATAGAGAAAAACCCGCTCCCAAGGCACAAAGACATCATCAAAGAAGACAACGGCATCCATTTCCTCATAGCGTGACCCCAGCGGATGATCATAGGTGGCAAGGTCATAGTCAAAGGTTTCACGACACTGGAATTTTAGTCCGTCGGTGTTGTTAGGGATGGCAAACCCAAAGGCATACGGTGCGTCCTCATCGGGGCTGCGTAACAATGTGGATGGGAAGACCATGATCTCGTCGGAAATGGGCAGCGTCGCCAACATGCGCGCCCCACGAATAACAATCCCTGCATCGGTCTCTTCTTTGACACGTGCTGCTAAGTACGGATCGGCCTGTTTTGCCATGCTGACCGAGCGGTTGATCTGTGGGTTGATCAACGTGTGCGTAAGCGACAGATCATTTTCACTTAGGTAGGTGTGATAATTGCGCATGTTGTCCGCAAAATCGCTATTTTGTATGGTTAAGAACTCAGCACTGCCGGCATAACCCGCCATCGCACGGTTGAGATAATCTGGCATCCGCCCCATCATGCCCTGCGTATAGGTCGCACGCAACTGCATAGCATCCCCGATCCGCGTCAGCTCTTGCTGTGTGTGCGGAATCATGTGCGTAATCCCCATTGACTCGCCATTCTGGTCAGAGTCATAGAGACACACATCTTTGTGTTCCCACTGGTGATCATAGAGGCTGGCAAGCGTCTTGACACCATTTTTGATGCCTGGTTCAGTGGTGATATCCTCGACTTTTTTCCCACGATGATAGAGCGCAGGCGGCTGTTCTTGAAAACGTTGAATGACTTGTTCTGCTGTTCGTGCTGGCATGGTATTTGCTCCGTATGAAAAGTTGAAAGGTTGAAGGGTTGAAAAGTTGCAGGTTGCAGGTTGCAAGCGTCAATACCCTTCACAAAAAATCTAGCGTTTAATTGGAGGCTATAATACTAGAGGTTACACTATCTATTTGGAGGCTATAATACCGGAGATTACACTATCTATCTTGATTCTCCGTGCCACACTCTTGACTGATAGTGCTGAATCACACTATCACACTATCACACTATCACACGATACTCCCTCGGCGAAACGCCATAACGCTGTTTAAAAAGGCGGCTAAAATGTGCGCTGCTTTTGAAGCCCCAGCGAAAGGCGATTTGTGTGAGACTTTGGTGAACGTAGCGTGGGTCGATCAGGTCCCGTTCGCATTGTGCCAGTCGTTGTTGCCAGATGTAACGATTAAGCGTGGTGTCAGTCTGTTCAAAGAGTGTGTGCAGGTGACGTTTGGACACGTGAAGATGGGCGGCGACCAAATCAACAGAGAGATGTTCATTGTCTAGCTGTGTGTTGATAAACTGTTGTGCTTCGGCAAGTGTAGGCGCATTACCCTGTAGGTTTGGCATGGGGACGTGCCCTTGCGGTCGCCCATTCATGGTAGGGGCGTGCCCTTGCGGTCGCCCATTCATGGCTGGGGCGCACCCTTGTGGTCGCCCACTCTCCACAATCCCCAACTGCAACAAATCAAGCAACATCTCTGCCATCTGTGCGGCAACTGGCGGGGCAATCGTATCACTCTCATGAAGCGTGGTGCGCACAAAATTCAGGAGGACACGACCTGTCCCTTGGCTAGTGGAGAGCGGTCTTGCCAGCAGTGATTCAACCGCAGGCAAGCGCGTCAACAAATGAGTGCGTGGAATGAGCATAAGCAATTGCTGATAATCTGTGTGAAAGTGTAGTTCGTAGGGTTCGGTGTTGTCATAGACGACCCAATCCCCTGGCTGTAGCTGTGTCGTGCGTCCACGCTGTTTGAGCGTCCCAAATCCTTGGATATGAAAGTTGACTTTGTAGAAGTCTTCATCCGCGTTGGCAATGCAATACTCAGGGCGCAACACACGTAGCCGTGTTGATGCAACCTCTGCAAGGGGAATCGTTGCAATTGTGCTATGCGAGATTGTGCCTGAGAAAGAAGTGGTTTGCTGTGGAATTGTATCAAGCTGACCGAGGACGCTTGATACCAAATTGTTCCAATAGGCCGAACGTTCTTTGGGGATAACGGCCTCTGTTGATAGACGTGTTGGCATAGTTCTTTATGTATATAGGTATCGTAACCAATCTGTATTTTATAGCATGATAGAAACAAATGTACGAATAGTGCGTATAGATTATCTATCAATTATATCACAGAACTGTATTGCTCAAATAGACCGTACACATGGCGATTTGGGCTATGTTACCCTATCCTGAAAGTATCTCAGGTTGGCTACCTGAGCGTCGGGCGAAAGCCTGAAAACCTTTTACACTCTGCGTCGATTCACCACTCATCAGCATCTCCCTACCTTATCCAAATGACAAAATCTAGCTATTCAAGGTTCGCCAAATTGCCCAAAATATTTTTGATTTGCTAAAAATTGATTTGCTAAAAATTGAAATAAGCTCATTGGCTTATAGTAGAAACAGCCACTGCCTCGCTCAATTAGGTGGGCTTGTTTCAAGAAAAACGATAACGAACTCAACGATGCGTTACATCACAGAATAGAAAGGATAATATATAATGATTTCTCAAGAGAAAGTACCTAATTCGTCATTTGCCTCATGGGGAGATTTGCTCAACTGTGTGAAGGATGATTATGAGTCATCCATGATTTTTTCTGATAAAATCGTAAAAAAACTACAGAGAATACCTTTTGAAGTAATTATTGCCGAGAAAGCTTATGAATTGCTTGGTATTTTGGACCAAATTCATCAATCACTTGATTACACGAATAAGCGTTCCGCAGAAGGAAATGAATTATACCGTAAACACTTTTATGGCACGAGTGATAACGTCTATTTTTCAAATGAATCGGAGAAGAATCGAAGACTTTTCAGAGATAAGTTGACATTTCGACACCCCATCAACCGCACACCAATCATGTGCTCTTGGCATGGAAAGATAAGCCGCAGGAAGTTTCGGATTCATTTTTCGCATCCACCAGAAAACCGCGATGAACGTATCTATATCGCCTATATCGGTCCAAAAATCACAAAGCGTTAAAAACAGTTCATAATACAAAAAGACCTGCCAAATGGCAGGTCTTTTTGTAAGACAGTTGATTCAGTTTAGTAGGAAAGCCAGAAGTAATTGTACCCGTTAGTTCTGCACCAGTGGTAAGAACGTTGTGAATGTCTGTGCTGGCATCTCATTCATTTCCATGTCAGCCGCTGCTGTGTTGACACCAAAGTCGAAAGCTGCTGCGCCACCCAATTCGCTGACCTCAACGACGTGTGTGTCAGTGACTGTGTTGCCAGCTTCGCCCCACACTGCGTAGCGACCAAATGGTACGTTGCTCATCATGTAAACGCCGTTGGCGTCGCTTGTTGTGGTGAAGACTTCACGTGTTTCCAAGCTCTGCATGAAGACTGTGGCGTTTGGCAGTGCCGTTTCGGTCAAGTCCTGAATGTTGTTGCCATTCTCGTCTGCCCAAACTGTGCCGCTCACGAAGCTGGTTGCATCGCTGTTGGCAAAAGCTGCTGTTGCGCCGAAGATTTGAGTCAGAACGATGATGATTGCGATTGCTATGATTTTGATTGTGTTAGTTGTGTTTGTCATTTTTACTTCCCTACCTTTTTGAACTTTTTGAAATCGTTTGTCTGATTTCAGTATAGCATGAGAATTGCTGTTTGAAACTGTCACGTACCTGTTCGATATGGCAGAGTTTGAAAATTATCGGTCGATATAAAACACCAAAGCGTTTGTATAAAATTACTTATACATGTACAATAAAAAGTGTATAATTTCGATTGCGATAATCACTGTGCTTAAAACAAATTTCATTGTAAATAGAGAGTGACAAACAACTTATGTTATCAGAATGGACAATTAGCAATTTCAAATCAATTAATGAGCCTGTAACTCTTCAGTTAGCCCCTTTAACAATTTTTTCAGGTATTAATAGTTCCGGGAAAAGCACTATTTTACAATCAATATTGACATTATGTCAAACATTCATGGATTCACCTGAAGAGGGATGTTTAAATCTGAATGGTAAGTATCTCCAGTTGGGTACAATTTCAGATATCCAGCACACTGGGTT
>JBCCFC010000378.1:0-10464 GCA_039029935.1 Chloroflexota bacterium | reverse complement strand
CTGTTGCGTGGCGAAGACACATCTGGCTTGGTCACAGGTAGTGTCAACAATGGCACAAATGACGTTGATTCTGTTCTTCTGACACCTGTTTCTGTCACAGCCGATAACATCGCAGAAACTGTCATCGCTGACGGCTTCCGCACATGGGAGGAAATTTGTGTTGGTGAGTTCGAGGAACTGTGTCCAGCGGATCGCTAGATCGGTTTTCGGTGGGTCGGCAAGCCAGTATTCGGTACGTCAGTATTCGGGTTGTACACACCGATAGCTAAAAAGGGACGTTTTACCAAGCGTCCCTTTTTTTGTATAATCAGCATAGACAGATTTACAACAATAAATGCAGCAGGCATAGACGGTGACGATAACGATAAGGTGTACACTGGTTTTGACAGGATGCACACTCTGCGCCCTCTGCGCTCTCTGCGGTAAATAGAAGAGGAGATTCGATTTGCCAGAGACACCACTTTTACAATTAAACAATGTGTCCAAGAACTTTGGTGCTGTCCAAGCACTGTATAAAGTCGATTTTGCAGTCAGAGAGGGTGAGGTGATGGCCTTGGTCGGAGACAATGGGGCTGGCAAATCAACCTTGATCAAGGGCATTGCAGGGATTTACCCATTTGATGAGGGCAACATTCAATTTGATGGACAAGCCGTCACCATTGCCGGGCCACGTGATAGTGCGACCTTGGGCATTGAGGTTGTCTATCAGGACTTGGCATTGGCTGACAACCTAGACGTGGTTGCCAATATGTTTTTGGGGCGTGAGACAATCCATCAACGATGGCTTTTGGATGAAGAAGAGATGGAGCGTAAAGCCATTGAAACGCTCGATTCGCTTGCTGTGACAACACTGCGCTCAGTGCGTCAAGCGGTTGCAGGGTTGTCAGGTGGTCAGCGTCAGGCAATTGCGGTTGCACGAGCTGTCATGTGGAATTCACGCTTAGTGATTTTGGATGAGCCAACAGCGGCTTTAGGTGTGGCACAGACCCGACAAGTATTAGACTTGGTGCGTACGTTGGCCGACAAAGGGTTGGCCGTGATTTTAATTTCGCACAACTTACATGATATTTTTGAGGTGGCTGACCGCATTACGGTCCTACGCTTGGGCCAGAAAGTGCAAGAGTTTATGGCAGCGGAGACAAACCAACAGGAAGTTGTTCACGCCATTACAGCAGGCACATTGGAACGCGTACCCGGCATGACAGAAGAAGAAAATGGGAAGGAACAGGTGGCATGATGAGTGATAAGAGGAACAAACAAGAACAACCAAATGCATTATTAGCGAGCCGCTCATCACAAACCGTTGGCGAGTATATTCGCAGCTATTTTCAACGTATCGGCTCCGGCGACCTCGGTGCGATTCCCATCATCTTTGGCCTCATTGTCATTGCTGTCATCTTCCAAACTCAGAACGAAAACTTTCTCACACCACGCAACTTTGTGAGCCTAATTCTACAAATGGCGGGCATCACCACCATTGCCTATGGCGTGGTCTTTGTCCTGCTGTTGGGTGAAATTGACCTCTCCATCGGCTATGTCAGTGCCGTTGGTGGCGTCGGAATGACCTTGCTCCTGCTAGAGCCTGGTGGCTGGCCTTGGTTTGCGGCCATTCCAGTAGCCCTCATCGCCACCGCCTGTATTGGCCTCTTACATGGTCTCATCATCACGACTTTTCAAGTGCCATCCTTTGTGGTGACACTGGCAGGTCTACTCGCATGGAATGGTGTCGTGCTAATTATCATCGGCGGTGGCGGTACGGTAATCATCCAAGATAAAGTCGTCATTGGCATCGCCAACTTTTTCCTACCCGATGTGTGGGGCTGGATTGTGGCCGCACTCGTTATCGTCGCCTTTGCATGGGTCCAACTGCAACAGACCATCACCCGCCGTCAACGCGGGCTGGCTGCCACACCGATGGTGATTGTCATTGCGCAGATATTCTTCCTCACCGCACTGACAGTCATAGCGGTTTACATTGCCAATCAGGATCGCGGTGTTCCTATCGTTGGCCTTATTCTGGTCGTCCTACTCACAGGGCTATCCTTCCTCGCCACACGCACCAAATTTGGACGTTATGTCTATGCTGTTGGTGGCAACAAAGAGGCGGCACGACGTGCGGGCATCAACGTTGAACGCATCCGCGTCATAGTCTTTATCATGTCCAGCACACTCGCAGGAATGGGTGGCATCATCCTCGCCTCGCGCCTCCGCTCGGTGGCAACCGATGCAGGTGGGGGGAATCTCCTGCTCAACTCGATTGCGGCAGCGGTGATTGGTGGCACAAGTCTCTTTGGCGGTAGTGGTCGTGTCTCCAGCGCATTGCTTGGCGCACTGGTCATCGCCAGCGTCGAGAATGGCATGGGATTGCTGGGGCTGAGTTCTGGCGTCAAGTTTGTGGTCACAGGGTTGGTCCTGTTGATTGCGGTGCTGGTGGATGCCGTTTCACGGAGAAGTCGAGCGCAGTCGGGATTGGTGTAACAAACACTGTAATGCCCCAATCAGGGGAAAGGCCAGGCTTCAATGACAAGCTTGGCCTTTTTGCCTCTCCGATAGACACCATGTTACACAAACATTACGTAGAATAGCGTCGCGGTTCTTCTTGACAGACTCGCTAGAATTGGCTACAATCCGAACATCTGCGCAGGTGGTTGATACCAATCCAGATGTTGTAACAATTCCGTTTGATTGAGCGGTGGCGAGAGGAGCAAGTAATAATCATGTCAACAATTGCAACCACACCCAAACCGCCATACTACGCGGTGATTTTCACCTCCATCCGTACACCGGGCGACAACGGTTACGGCGACATGTCTGCGCGAATGGTCGAACTCGCA
Organism: Chloroflexota bacterium; assembly: GCA_039029935.1. Lineage (GTDB taxonomy): Bacteria > Chloroflexota > Anaerolineae > Caldilineales > Caldilineaceae. The sequence continues at coordinate 7,630 of JBCCFC010000378.1, read as the reverse complement.
CAGCAACAGCCGGGCTTTCTGGGGATAGAGTCCGTGCGTGAAACGTTGGGCATCACGGTATCCTATTGGACAGATGAAGAGGCCATTCAAAACTGGAAGCAAAATGTGGAGCATTTGGAAGCGCAGCGGCTGGGTCACAAAGAGTGGTATGAAACCTTTACCATCCGCGTGGCGAAAGTTGAGCGTGAATATAGCCTGTAGGATGTGAATCTTGTTACAGATCGACAACCTCACCAAACGCTATGGCCCGTTGACCGTTCTGCACCAGCTCAGTTTCACCGTTCACTCTGGTGAAGTGGTTGGGCTTGCAGGGCGGAGTAGTGCGGGGAAGAGCGTTTTGGCGCGCATTTTGGCAGGGGTGGACACGCCGACACAGGGACAAATTACGCTCGATCATAAGCCTCTGATCACCTCGTTTACCGATTCGTTCACGGGTGGCTTCTCAGCCCGTGCATCTGGTGTTGAAGTCATTCACCAAGAACCATTGCTGGCTGACAATCTGGATGTGATTGACAATATTTTTTTGGGCATCGAGCCAAGCACATCCATGTGGCAACGTCTATTGGGTGCATCCAATCACGTGTACATGGCGCAGACCACTGAGGAAATTCTGCATAAGCTCGATAGCGGCATTGCGTCAATGAATGAAAAGGTCGCCAATCTTTCCAGCGAGCAACGTCAGCTTGTGGCAATTGCCCGCGTTATGGCACATGTTCCCAAAGTGATCATGGTCGATGATCCCACAACGTTATTGAGCTACAACCATCAACAACGGCTACTCTCGTTGATTCAAGCATGGCAACAACAAGGCATCGCCGTCATCTTTGCCAGCAACAACCTCGAACACCTCTTTGCCGTCACAGACCGTATCATTACCATCCGGCGTGGGCATCAAGTAGCCGAACATCGCAGCGATGAGGTTAGCCGTGAGCAGATTGTGGCGGAACTGGTCGGCGCCACCAGCCATGCACAGTTAACGCCTGCGATTTGGGCATTGGACAACTATTATCGCGCCCGTGAACAATCGGAGAAATTGCGTCAAAAGCAGGCACTGTTGGAGCAGGACTTGGCCGAGCAGGATACGCTCAACCAGCAGTTGGTAGATCAGTTGGGCAAACAGGTGGCCGCACTCGACCAGGCCAACTTTGCGCTCCAAGATGCGCAACGCCGTCTGTTGACCGAGCGTGAGCAAGAACGCAAACGTCTCGCCCGTGAATTACATGACCAAGTGATTCAGGATTTACTGAGCCTCAACTATGAGCTAGAAGAACTCGAAACGTTGACAGCACGACCAACACAGCAACAGTTGGCGGCCACTGTTAGCGAGGTGCGCGCCGATATACGGACGCTTGTTGGGGATGTCCGGCGCATCTGTGGTAATCTACGCCCTCCGACGATTGATAGCTTGGGGTTAGGGGCTGCCCTCCAATCATACACACGCGATTGGTCCGAGCGCACAGGCATCACCGTTCATCTGTCGTTGGATGAGCAGCTTGGTCGCCTCCCCGAAGCCCTTGAACTGTCGCTGTTTCGCATTGTACAGGAGGGGTTGAGCAATGTGCGTAAACATGCCAAGGCCGATGCTGTCCATATCAGCTTGAAGCATACATCTCCACGCACATTGATGATGTTCATCTCTGACAATGGATGCGGCTTTGCCGCTGACTTTGATCTATCGACACTCTCGCCGCAGGGACATTATGGGTTGCTGGGGATTAGCGAACGGGTCGCTTTGTTGGGGGGACGGCTGCATGTGCAGAATCAGCAGATTGAAACAACAGCCGGGCGTCCAATGGTTGGTGGGGCCATGATACAGGTTGAGATACCCCATCCACGCGTGGGGATTGCGTTGGAACCATTTACATAAAATACGTAAGAGAGCGCAGAGGTTTTACCGAGAGATGACACAAATTAACTATCAGATTGGGTTTCCAGATGAGGAACGGCAAAGAGCGGCTAGCCTATATGACGCTGCCTTTGGCGAAAAATTCGGCATTGGCATCCCCAACAAGACCCAACGGCTTGCAGTCCTGGCAGATGGATTTGAACCATCACGATCTATCACAGCAGTGCATGAAGGCCATGTTGTTGGGATGGCTGGGTTCCATGACCAAGAATCCTCGCTAACAGGAGGTATCACAGCAGAGATTCTCCGTCGCCATACGGGTTGGCTGGGGATGCTGCGTGCGGTTGTGGTCTTCGCCTTTTTCGAGCGTAAACCAAAGCCAGATGAATTGCTCATGGATGGGATTACCGTTGACCCTGCGATGCGTGGACAAGGGGTTGGCACAGGGTTGCTACGTGAATTGTTTGTCTATGCCAAGGAACAGGGCTACCAGACCATCCGGCTTGATGTAATCAACACCAATCCCAGAGCCAGAAGTCTTTATGAACGAGAGGGATTTGTGGCAACTGAAACGGCAAGTTTTGCATTTCTGGAAGGCATTCTTGGATTTTCGGCGTCCACGACCATGCAGAAAGAGGTCTAAGTATGTACATCGAATCATATATCGAGAGTATCCGCACCCACTACCCAGACCTCGATATCAAGACGGCCCGTTATCACGATAGCTCTGATGGGCAATTTAATGTCATTCTATGGGTTAATGAGGAAATTGTGTTTCGCTTTCCCCACTCTGTCGAAACGGCAGAAACCTTTATGACGGAGATCAAGCTACTCACCTATCTACGCCCCCACCTATCGCTGCCCATACCCCATCCACAGTTTCAACATCCAGCATTGGCTGGTACACTGGAGGAGGGTGATACGCGCTTGTTTATGGGCTATTATGCGCTACCGGGGAAACCATTCTGGCGGGAAACGCTGGACGCCATTGAGGATGAAACGGTGTTGGATCACTTAGCGGCGCAGTTGGCAGGTTTCTTGAAGGAACTCCACAGCATCCCCGCTGATGCGTTTGACATGCCGCTAGTTATACAAGATGTCCGTGAGGATTGGGTGAAGATGTATGATGATTTTCGCACATATCTCTATCCTTACATGCGTCCTGATGCGCAGGCGGCTGTCACCGCCAACTTTGAGAAATTTCTCAACGACCCCACACAATTTGACTATGTACCTGCCTTTCGTCACGGTGACTTTGGTCCCGGAAACATTCTCTATGATGCGGACAACAAAACCATCAGCGGCATTATCGACTTTGATTCGATTGGGCTGGGTGATCCTGCGGTCGATGTCGGGGCTGTGTTGACGCTCGGTGAGCCTTTTTTTGCGCGCATGTGCCGCGTTTATCCGGAAATGGCAACATATCGACCAAGAGTGGCATTCTATCAGAGTACATATGCGCTGCAAGAGGCACTCTATGGGCTGCGTGATAATGTCATGGAGTCATTTGAGGCAGGGATTGCGGACTATCGATAAACACAGATATAAACCGCAAAGAGCGCAGAGGCTAAGTGGCATGGACATACATGTCCGTATGGTTGGCTGCGCGAAATTGGCAACGGCAAGGGATGTCCATGCCACTTTTATAGAAAAGAGCAAGGAAACAAAATACACATGAACTACTGGCACACACTCAATCAAACTATCCAGCGAACGCTTGCCACCAATCGTATTGGGGCGCCTGTTTTTTTACGCTGCACGATTGTGGTGAATGAAAATGATATAGCGGAGACAACAACGGTTCAATATGTTGTAGCGGCTGTGCTTTCTATGACCAATGACTGGTTTGGGGCAACACCGGCGCAGCATTATGCAGCCTCGTCAACGCAGCCAAAGGCTAACCATATGACCATCACTGCGGAGTATGCAACAGGTGTTATGGCACTGCTCACTGTCAGTATTCTGCCTACGCCGACGCATATTGACTTGACGTTGTTGGGAACAACAGGTGATATTTATCAGAAAGCGTTTATTCAGCCGCTTCGTGATGGGTCACTGGATGTTGAGGCGGTGGATGCGGCGGTTGTGGATGCCGTTGATAAAGCGTTGTCTGTTGAGCGACAGAATTTAGCGGTGGCAGACAGGCAGGACGCCTATGCAACGACTGACAGGCAGGATGCCTGTGTTACTGTTCCGCTTGGTGTTCTGCTCGTCTCTGGACATCGAACGCATCAGGAAAACTATGCCACCAATTTTGCGGCGGACCCGCGTTGTCAAGTGCTGGCTTTGACTGATGAGGCGGAGATTCCGACAGAGCGAGTGGCGTGGAATCAGTCCTTTGCTGATGAGTTGAGCATTCCCTACATCGCTGACGTAGATGAGGCGTTGGCGGATGAGCGGGTAGACATCGTGTCCATCTGTGCTGAACCGGAACGTCGGGCGCGTATTGCGGCTAAGTGTGCGGCAGCGGGCAAGCATATCTATCTGGATAAACCGATGACGCCCTTTGTTGATGGTGGGAATCAAGTGGCAGCGGCGGTTGCAGCCAGTGGTGTATGCAGCCAGATGTTTAGCTTTTGGCATCAGTCATGGCTGGCGCGCGCCAAAAGCGTGTTGGCATCGGGGGCATTGGGTGAGTTGGTGTCGATTCATGCGGACTGTCTCTTTGCCAAGGGACCGACGCATGAGCCGGAAAGTCGTGCCGTCTTGGGGACACCTCGTCAAGCAGAGTATCCACCGATTATCGCCAACTTTGTTGATGCCAAGGCTGAACTCTATGCGATGGGTGTGTATGCGTTGGCGTCGGTCCTTTCGCTGACGGGCTGTGCTGTGCAGTCCGTCTATGGTCGCACGGCCAACTACTTCTTTGCTGCGCATCAACAACGTAATATGGAAGATTTTGGCTTTTTGGTGATGACATTGGAGAGAGGCATCACAGCCACGATTACAGGCGGACGTATCGGCTGGACGGGACATGGCAGCGGCGGCTCCAACCAAATCTATCTTATCGGCACAAAAGGGGCAATGTTGATTGATGCTTATGCCCCGCGTATCGAAGTCTATGACACCGCATCGCCTTGGACACCGCCAGCCGTTCATCCTGGCGACCCGATGGGCTTCTGGAGTTCAACACAGGCCGAGGTAGATACACAACCCAAGCGGGTCTATACGCCGTTATCCAATGCCATATCAGCCAGAAGCGATGAAAGCCATTTTGTGGATTGTGTCTTGGAGGGACGCGAGGCCGAGGTCAATGCAGAGAAGGCGGCAATGCTGACCAAAGTGTTGCTGGCGGGGTATGAGTCGGCGGCAACAGGAGAGGTTATGCGATTGTCATAGCCATAGTTCACTTTAAGAGCTTTCAAGAAGAATATGTTTCACCGCCCCCACCAAATCATCACAAACCACAACCCCATCAAACCCCAACTCACCCAACGTCTGCTCTGTCCCAGCCCCATTGCCCGTCCGCACCAAAATAGGTGTCGCACCATAGGCCAGCGCTGCTTGCAAATCAGTAGCGCGGTCGCCCACCATCCATGCGCCTTGTGGATTGAGATTGAGTAGTTCTTCCGCTTGCTTCAAGAGTGCGGGTGACGGTTTTGTGACCGATGTATCGGCCAGCGAATGGTGAACAGCGTACTCACCTGCACCGACGCTAAAGAGAATGAGGTCGGGCTGTGCGTCCTCGTCGCCTGTTTCTTCCACAAGCAGTTGACACATGCGCTCGTGGGTCATCACCACTGTGCTTTGCGAGACGTAGCCGAGTCCAATACACGATTGATTGGTGTTGATGACAACGGCGTATCCGGCTTGACGCAGCTTGAGAATGGCCTGCGCAGCACCGGGGATTAACTCAAAGTCTTCGGGTCCAGTGGTGTAGCTGGCGCGGTTATTGATGACGCCATCGCGATCCAAGAAGACCACATTACGACCACAGTAAATATTGGGTTCGTCAAGGATGGTGAATTCTTGCATCCGCACATCGTGTTCGGACAACTCGTAGAGCCGAAAGGGATGGGGTGATTCGCAAAAGGCGCGGCCTGTGGCAAAGTAGCTCTCGTTGATGCGCAACAACTCGCTGCCGCTGTGGTAATGGCCTGACAGCGAAAGGCGTACATTGCCCGACACCGACGTCTTTTCGAGGATGTGGTCGGCCTCAAAATAGTTGTGCGGATAGTGATGGTCAATCTGCGGTGTGATGACGTAATGTTGCAGGTGTACTTGGGGAGGACTCTGCACATCGGCCAGCATCTCCATCCACAACTTGCGCTCACGGTCAAAACGTCGAGGCACATGCCCCTCCCACTCACGGTCACAGAAACGCACCACACGGTAGCCTTGCGCCACATCCACAACATTGGTGCTTTGATCAAATACCTGCCACATCACGCGCTCATAATCGTGATTGCCAGGCAGCACCATGTAGGGCAGTCCCGATTCATCCAAGATATCTTTGATTGCCTGATAGTCAGCCCTCACCAGCGGGAGCCACGTCTCAATGTCCATGTGATAATAGTCGTTGGGGTCTAGGATAAAGTCTGGCACATCCACCAGATCACCTGTCAACACCAAAAAATCAACATCATGGCTTTTCAACTGGTCTATTGCTAGCGGCAGCAGCCCCAGCACGTCACGGCTGCGACGGTTTACTGCGGCCGAGGAACCGTGAATAACGTGACGCGCATGAAGGTCGGTAATCTGGCCGATTCTGAGTTTGGCTGTCATTTATGATTTGTCTACCTTTCTGTATTTTTGTAAATCTGAATGCTTTGTTTACGTTTTGTCTATGATTTGAACAATCTTTGGTAGCGATCACACCGACCTTGGGTATCTCGTTCGGTATACTGTGATCATCTATGGGTACACGTGAAAATATTAAATCGAGCCAAGGGGTTAATTCATATGGCAACAAATGTGGTAACTGAATCAAATAGAAATCCGATAGCGGGTGCAACGCAGGTGGGGCTAGCATCGGATACAGTTCGTCAAATCTTGATCGTCGTCGCAGTTTTGTCCACTATTGTGGTGAATGCACTGGCAAACATTCTGCCCATCAACGGCATGAATACGGGCGAACTCTCGGACAAATTTGTGATTTTTATTACGCCAGCGGGCTACGTTTTCTCCATTTGGAGCATCATCTATTTGGGGCTGCTGGCTTACACCATTTATCAGGCACAGAAACCGCAGCGAGACAACCCACGTCTGCGCGCCATCGCTATGCCGTTCTTCATCAGCAGCTTCGCCAACATGGCGTGGATTTTTGTCTGGCACTACGAGCTAGTACCACTTTCGTGGGTGGCAATGATTGCCATTCTTGGTTCGTTGATAGCCATTTATACGCGTCTGTTCCCCAGCTTTGATAGTGCATCTGCTGCCGAGCGTTGGATGACGCACATCCCATTCCGTATCTATCTAGCGTGGATTACCGTCGCCACGATTGTCAATACAACCGTGATTCTCGACTATTATGGTTGGAGCGGTGGTAGCATCTCGCCAGAAGTATGGACAGCCGTGATGCTTGGTGTAGGAACAGTAGTCGGTCTCTTCTTCACGTTGGTGAACCGAGATGTTGCCTACGGCACTGTGCTGGTCTGGGCCTTTGTAGGGATTGCGGCCAAGCATAGTGGTGTTCCCATTGTCTTTGGGGCGGCAGCAGCGACAGCCGTAATTATGGCGTTGTCGGTGGTTTCGGCGGTTGTGCGCAATTGGCGGTTGCAGACAACATAATAGGGTCGCGGATTAAGGGATCGCGGATTGGCTTCACGCTAATCCGCGATCCCT
>JBCCFC010000377.1:0-10471 GCA_039029935.1 Chloroflexota bacterium | reverse complement strand
ATCTCCCACTGGGAATATTGAGTCCAGACCTACATCCGCTAGTGCCTGATCGGCGTCTGCAAATTCATCCAATGTCAGGTCTGTTTTCTGTAGCAAGGGGATGATTTGTAATAGTTTAACTAGCTGTTCCAAAGTGAGAACGCTTTCGGTTTCCAACCATAAGAGCACGCCATCCGCTATGCTAGAAGCAAGATGGCGACGGTTCATATCCAAAAGCCGACACGTATCCCAAGCCTGACGCGCCAAGTCCAATAAATCCTTTGTGCCTTTGATCAAGTCATAGCTATCAGGTCGATAGGCTTCGTGCATCACAGCGACCAACCCTAGCATTTGTTGAACCAATTTCTGCAAACGATACTCTGCCCCATCGCTCTGGAGCGTTTGCTGATCCTGATACACATCCCAAGGCACAAGCACGGCGCGCGGTCGATTGCGATTGGTGATGACAACAGGGGTGTCTTTGTCAATCGTTTGATGAAAGAATGCAGGGAAATTATCACTTATTTCCGAAAGAGCTTTGGTTTGAGACATGTCTACTTCCTCAAATAATCTAAACAAAACCCAAAATATCTATCTGAATATCATAGCATGGTTTTCTGTAGAGAACAAACGGTTTGTCACAATGGGTGACGTATATCTGTCCGCTCAAGAGACAAATTTATGATTTTTGCCCCACAAAAAGCACCCGCTCATACGCATCCTCAAGCACCTTGACCTCAAACCCTGCCAACGCCAATAATCGCTCCCACTCCGCCTGTGGAAACAGCCCACACACATGTTGTTCATGGATGACCTCCAAAGGCTGATCGCCCTCACGCAGCACATAGACATACTCTACAACACAGGTCGTATCATTCTCATCAGGATCATAGAGCCATTCCAAATAGCGCATCCCACGTCCACTGCCATCATCGCTGTCTGTGCCGCCATGCTCAGTGGCATCTTCATAGGTTTCACGCACATGGTCAGGCACAAAGAGGGCAACACCCCCGGGTTTACAGTGGATATAGGCAGTGGTGATGGCTCTGTACAAATCATCAGCCGTGGTCATGTAGTCGATGGCATCGTGTATAAACACGACATCGAATTCTTGCGCTAAACGGAGGGTGCGCATATCACCCTGCACATGGATACAGTCAGGGTGGATAGTTTCGCTGACAGCCAGCATCTTGGACGATAGGTCCGCAAGCGTTACTTGCGCAAATAGCTTCTTGAGATAGACGGCATTGCTACCACCACCACTGCCTAGTTCTAATAGCGTCGGCTCTGGTGGCAGCCTCGTATCTTTAAGAATCTGCTCATAAAAAGCTGCCTCTTCTGCATACTCCTCTGGTGGTGAGAGCAGCGGCCACCATGTTGCCAGTTCATCGTACATTTTATGCATAGTTTAATTCGTTAATATTTCCTGAATCGGGTAATGAGACAACAACTCATGACCCGTCTCAGTAATCAATACCTGATCCTCCAACTTCACGCCAGGACCACCAGAATGTCGTCCCATGTAGCTTTCGACACAGACCACCATGCCCGGTATCAATACATCATCCAGCCCATGATTTTCCCAAGCGGCGGGGAAACAGATACTCGGATACTCATCACATAGTCCGACACCGTGATAGAGACAGGAGTAGTGTCCAAACTCGTTGGGATCATATTGGTGTGAGTCAAAGCTGAGTTCCTTAAATGACAAACCTGGTTTGAGCCATTCTGTGTTGCGCTGAATCTGTTCATAGGCCATGTCATAGATTTCACGCTGTTCGTCGGTCGGCTTGACATCGCCGCAAATCCATGTGCGTGAAATATCGACACAGACGCCATAGGAGCCGATCAGGTCGGTGTCAAAGGCGACAAACTCACCCGACTGAATTTCGTAACTGCTACACTCTTGGAACCAAGGATTACAACGTGGCCCCGCCGCCATGATGCGCGTCTCGATCCACTCGCCGCCACGCGCAATATTCTCAGCATGGAGGTAGCTCCACAGACGCTGCTCCGAGATACCCGGCACCATCTTTGTGCGCATCACCTCCATCGCTTGGTCACAGGCATGGATGGCGCAGCGCATGGCCTTGATCTCCTCATCACACTTGACCTGTCGCGCCCGCTCCATGAGTTGCTCACCGTTAAAGACACCAATACCATGTGACTGCAACGCCTCGAACGCTTCCGGATTACAACGGTCTATCGCAATCCGTTTGTTGCCGCCGCCATACTGTGCCACCAAATCAGCGATTTCTTCCGCCCACTTCTCGGCTTTTTCCTGATAGCGATCCCCTGCTGAAAAATAGAACCACGAGGTCGCGACCCGCGTTTCATCAACCACCTCGCTGTGGTCACTCAAAAATTGTGTGCTGTGATAGTCAAACATGATGACTGGCCCCTCAGTGGGTACAAAGGCATAGCGCGCCGCATTGTGTGTAATCCACAACTGCATGTTGGTGCTGTCAGTCGCATAGCGCACGTTAAGCGGGTCATAGAGAACCACACCCGCATAATCAAACTTACGCAACTCCGCCCGCACCCGTTCCAGCCGATAGCGGCGGATATGTGTCTGGTCAGGCAACTCTAAGCCCGCCGCTTCCCACTCACCCACTGCCAACGCACCCGGCCCCAGCGTATGCAAGTTCAACGCCTTCACACGCTCCCTCTCAATATGTTCAGCCGTCTCCTTTGACGCCACCTGATTCGAGCCAATCTTCGCCCGATGTTTGCCTGTAATTTGTGTTTGTACTGTTTGCATAATTCTCATTTCCTCTTCACCATTGAACAGGTCATGACGGTCGTCAACTATTAACTATTAACTATTAACTATTCCAAATAGCCCTGTGCAATCGCCATCATCGTATAATCCATTTCGGCTGCTCGCAGAGCCTCCTCCGGTGTCAACTCACCAACTCCCACATAAGGAAGCCAGTTCCCCAACGCGGTCTGCGCCAATGTCACAGCCGGATTCGGCGCATAAGACCCCGCACCATTGGCAAGCGTCGTGGCAACCGCATTCAAATAAGGGCCACCTGCACCGGATGTCGCCACAGCATCACGTGTAACCACGCCCAACTCCGCTGCAGCCATCTGGCTCTCTAGGTCAACCGCTTCCATAATGATCTGGAAGGTCAACTCTGGGTCAACACCGCTGGTCGCAGGAATCACATACATGTCGATCCAGGTCGATCCACCCAAACTGCCCTCAACGTTTGGTGCTGGCGCAGGCGCAAAGATGATTTCATCCACAAAGTTGGATGTTTCCTCATTATACATCTCTGGCGCATAGTTGGCCCATAGATTGACAAAGGCCACCTGTCCCTTGCGCATCCCACTCTCGCTATCCGCCAGCGTATAGGCCAGCCCTGTCTTGCCCATACAGCTATCAACGACTTCCATCATCTTATAGACCGCCGCCGCTGCCATCTTGTTATTGAATGCTGCTGAGTTATCCTCATTGAGATAGCTTGCACCACCAAACGAGCGGTAAAAATGCAGGAACTCCAATTCCCATGCCCAACCCGCATGAAGATTCATGACAAACGGAACCTCAACCATTGGGTTCAGCAGGTCATCAGCGGCGTCGCTGCCATCTTCTACTGGGGCGCCCTCTGGGTCCTCTTCTGGATTTAAATCTAGGTCCAATGCCGTTTTTAGAACCTCACAGGCAGCAATCACCTCATCATAGGTAGTAGGAATCTCCAACCCATACTGCTCAAACAAATCCGAACGTACCATCAAATGAGTAGTATTGCCGATAAAAGGCACACCATAAATCTGCCCATCATAGGAGGCCGCTGCCCACGCCGATTCGGGAATATCATCCAGATCATATTGCTCGCGATATTTCTCCACCAGATCATCCAGCGGACGCAGCCACCCCGCCGAGGCAAACTCGATCATCTGTGGTGGTGACTCATGGATGATGTCATAGGGCGATTTGCCACCCACCGAAAGAGCCACCCGTGCCTGCTGGTGAACACTGGCCGCATCCACAAGCTCGGTGTTGACGGTGACATTATCGACCTCGCCACACTCGGCCAACTCGTCCATATAGAATTCTGTAATCGGGAAAGGCCAGCCGATAACGTTAATCGAGGTTTGGATGGCTGGCGGGGTAATATTACACCCATTGCTTTCTGCTTCTTTTTCTTCTTCAATAGCTGATTCAGCCATCTCCTCAGCCGTTTCTGCTGTTTGCTCCTCAACGGTATCGTCTAGCGGCTGACCCTCCGTTTCTATCGAGATGGTACACGCAGCGAGCATGAGCATAATGCTGAGGAACAGTATCTGTATCGTAAGTCGTTTCATAGATGAAAAATTCTCCCAAAAATTTTTTAATTATGCCTTCATGGAACGATCATGAATGATGTGGGTATTGTAAGTTAGATAACCGTTCAAGGCCAAAATAGCGATGCCTGTTGCTCCACTAAATTGGAGATAGTGATGATATAGCGATGTCAAGAGAATCCGTAATCGGTATGAAGATGATCCATATTCGGTTATATTTTTTCAATGAACACATCCTTGTATCACCTCTTCTTGACACAAATGGCCCATCAATAATCTCATAAAGAACGGTCGAATTCTATATGAAATTCCGGTTCTGCCAATTCTGTGACTGAAACATGATAATACTTGACAAGAACGGAAAATTCATATACAATAACGGCAATCCAAATTCCGAATAGGAAACAATAGGATTGAAATGATAAAAATGTACCCCTCCTAGCCTCCCCTTGATAAGAGGAGGAATGGTATCTATATCAATAGAAATCACTGTTCCCTAACAGGGAGGGCTAGGGAGGGGTTAAGAAAGACGACACAACAAATCATGGCTGAACATGCAAATCTAATGCCTCTGGATGAGCTGGATTACCAGATCATCCTTGAATTACGCAAAGATGGTCGGGCACGTGCACCACAGATTGCGCGGGCGATACACGCCAACGAGCGCACGGTACGCAATCGGATTGACCGACTCTTTGAGCAGGGCATTGTGCGTCTCTCAGCCATCGTCAACCCCCGCGCCTTTGGCTATATCACCGTTGTCGAAGTCTTTCTCAAAGTCGAACAAACCCATGAGAACGATGTCATCAGTCGGCTTTTGGATATGCAAGAGATTATCTATCTGGCACATGGGTTTGGTGAACAAGACTTGGTACTCAAAGCCTGTTTTAAAGATAATGGGGAGATGCGGGATTTTCTGCGTCAAACCCTGCCATCGTTGCCTGGCGTGACCGTTGCGCGTTCTGTTTTTATCCCACGAATTCTGCGCACACTGGACGAATGGCAACCCAAGCCAGAAGACTTTCTAGCGAAATGGGGGCACGAGAACGGGAATGGTCTTAGTACCACACATCCCTTAGAAAGTCAGCAAAACAAGCATGAGGAGACAGGGTGAGTGGGTGAGTGGGTGACAGGGTGAAGGGGACAATGTTGCGACGTTTCAACTTTTCAACCCTTCCACTTTTCAACCCTTCAACTTTTACAAAAGGAGTTTTGTATCATGAAAAAATGTAGAGTATTGATTCCAATGGATGGACAGGACTTCCGTCAAAAGATTGTGCCTGTGGTCCGTCAGCTATTTGACCCGCAGGATGCCGAGCTTGTGTTGCTCCGTGTCGCGCCGCTCTCCAGTGTGCCAGGCACGATGCACTATTACTATGACATGGGGCTGGGTGATATGGCATTTGTCCCTTACATGGAAGCAGGCGAAAACTCAACTGATATCAAAGCCGCCTATCGTGCTGACTTGGTGGCCGAGTTGCAAAAAGATGCCATCCCGCTGCGCACAGCCGGATATAATGTGCAGGTAGCCGCCCGCCTTGGCGATCCTGTTGAGCAAATTGTCCATTACACAAACACGGTTAATGTTGATTTAATTGCCATGGCAACGCGCTGTCATACAGGCATCCGGCGGCTCTTCCAACGCAGCATCAGCCAAGAAGTGTTGCAACAGGTTTCCACGCCCGTCATGATGTTGCGCCCGTTGACACAGCAAGCAGGCCAACCCGTTGTGGGCGACAGCTTGACTCAGCCTGTGCCAGCATAGGATGCCAGCATAGGGACCGACTCGACCTCCACAGACTCGACCTCCGGGAGGTGTCCAGTTCAAGTCTGATTACGTTATTTAGGGACACCTCCCGGAGGTCTTACCAACCATAAGCCTATCAACAACAGACCAAATACCGCCCCACCACTCAACCACAGTCCAAACGATAAATTGCTGGGCCAATAGACAAGCGCAAAGGTATGCTCACCCGCTGGGATGGGTATGCCAAGGAGCGTGAGATTGGCCCGTAGTACCTCAAAATCAGCATTTCGTGTAGCCCAGCCAGGCATCCAGTTTTCACTCAATACCAACAATCCATCTACAGATGTTTGTGTCTCGATTTGAAACCGATTGTGCGCCAGTCGTGTGACATGAACCGATGCCTCTTGTCCGTCGTCCTCGCCCAGCGAAATTGCCATCTGCTCGCTTTCTTTGGGTAGTAATGCCGTTGTCTCCAAATCAAACTGATGGTCAGCCAACAGTGCCCATGCCTCATCATCACCGACATATTGAAGGTCATACACAAACCACGCTTTTAGATGTTTATGGGGCAGTTTATGCAAAAACGTTGTATCCCTTTGTTGTGGAAACTCAGCCAGCAACTCGCTTGGGCCAAACAACTCGCGTCGCCATGTCAACACATGTTTGACATCCATCAATCGCCACATGCGATCCAGCGGGAATTCTTCAAAGAGACTTACATAGCGCGCCAACCGCAACGGACTGCTCCCCCATACATCTTCAATCTGCTGACGCATCCCATAATCTTCATACACACGGAATTCATTGTAAACACGGCCACCTGCTTTACCTTCTGCCTCTTCAACCGCAACACCCAACGCCTCCATCTCCGGTGCAAGAATCGTCTTTCTGTCTGGTGAAAAACTGCTGATGTTGGTCCCCATGTTAAACCAGAAAAGATTGAAGAGTGTCAACACAATCAAGGAGCGTGGCAACCAAGGTTTTGTCAGCCATGCATCCCACCAAAGCATCACGACAAACACCATCGCCAACACCATCGTCACCGCCGCAATCGCCAAATATTGCCATTGCCCGACAGCCGTGTAGCCGTTGAGTTGCCAGAGTAGACCGCAGCCATAGACGCTGACGATGACGACAAAGGCAAAGCACATCAATGCACGTCTCCGGTTACGCGTTGCAATGCGACTTCCCGTCTGCGCCAACGTCGCTGCCCCATATGCCGCCAACACACTCAACCCAAATGTCACCAAATAGGCCACCCGCTCCTGACCCCGAAACAGATTCCAGCCCGGTGCAAAGCGATGCATCATGGCATAGACAAAGCCGTTGTTGCCATAACTAATGAGCAACGCAAGCACAGTCAGGACGACAAAAAAGGTGATGGTGGCATAGGGTCGTGTGCCTTGGCCGTTGAGTGCGGGTGATGCCCCCAATGCACAGCAGGCCAGCCCTAGCCCAATGACACCGATGTAGATGGGTGAATATTGTGTAAAGATGCCGGGCAGAATGAGTTGCCATGTATCTTGTAATAGAAAGCCACCGCTCACAAAGTCATAGCCAACATCAGCGCGTACACTCAGTTGAGTAAACTCGATGGTAGGAAGTAGTTGTGCGGCGGTGAGAAGTAGGGTGAGGATAATGAAGATGAGAATCCCAATAAAATTGAACCGCAGAGGGCGCAGAGAACGCAGAGAGTTTGAGGTTAAGAAGAGGTAGAGAAGCCAGGCTGCGGTCACATAGGTGATGTGGAGGAATGTTTGTGGATGGCCTGCGAGGAATGAAATAGCGTAGACGATGCTGGCAAGTATCCACCAAAGAAACCTTGGCCTTTCGGTTGATTCGTAGCTTTGTGGATTGGTTACTATTGCGCGTAGCAAAAGATAGAGCAACAATGGCAGCCAGATGGCCGTGCGGAGGACAGCGAGTTGAACTGGTGGATAGCTGGTGAGATAACCGGAAAAGGCAAAGATGCAGCCGCCGAGAAATGCCGCCCAACGGTTTTGGGTCAACACATAGATAAAGAGATAGACAAAGTAGCCTGCAAGGGCGATATGCAACATGGCTTCTAGCTGCAAAAAATAGAGTCTCGCTCCAGGTGATGTGAAGGGCAAGGTGATAAGCAAGACCAAGTTACTGATAGGATAAAAGACCGCCGCTTGGATATCGGCCAAAAAGGGATGACCGCCATAGGTATATGGGTTCCATACAGGTAGTGTACCGGATAGCATCGCCTCGTGCTGAAAGAGGCTGAACGGGAGGAAATGGTGGGTGAAGTCGCCATCGGGAAAGGTATAGAAACCCGACAATATAGGCGCATAAAAAAGGAGTGTGAGGAGCATGTAGGCGATGGGTATATACCAGCCGCGAATGGTTTGTTTATTCATCAATGATTACCTCGACAGCGCATAATCTGCTTATTTATCAACAACATTAATCCAGCCTAACTCGACAAAATCTTGATGCTGTACATTGTCAACATTGTTTTCTGTTATTTTTATCCTAAGCCGGTCATTATTATTGGCAGGATTATACAACCCCGCAATCACGCGATACCGACCTGCTGGCGTTTCACCGTTTACCCACAATCCCGCTCGCTCAGTCAGTGGGTGCGCCACTGGCAGTTGACTGAAATTCGCATAGCCATCCAAAGGCCCAGTATCTAACATGGCAACAGGCGCACCACCCTCATTCAGCAACTGTACAAACCAGCGTAAATCCGGTGTAGTCTCTTGGCGTAGCTCAACCATGATATCGACAGGCAATGCTCGATTCGGCGTTATCGTGTCTGGCATATTGCTCTGAATCAGCCGCACCCACTCGGTCTCATCATCGCCCAGCACAATGCTGAGGTGTTTGATTTTCTCCGCCGATAAGTTCGCACCCGTCGCATAGCGCACCAGCCGATAATCCTCAAACCACTCCGACGTTGCCTGATACGCATGGTCCGCCAGCCACCGTTCGACCGTGTTATCGGGCGCATGAGGCGCCAACCCACCCGTCACAAACCAAAGCTGCTGGACTTTTTCAGTCAGGTGCATCATCGCCATCTGCGCCTCTGCATTGTCCATACTAGAGGTCGCATAGCCATAGATCGGCAGCTGTTGCGCACAATGCGTCGGAAGCCAGTTCATCGCAACCGAGTACGCAGTTGGCGCAATCGTTACTATCGCTCCGTTCTGTTCCGACGATTGCACCAGTGATTGCTCTTGGCATATCTGCGCCAGAATCGTACGATAGCCCACATCCGGCTCACCATAATGCGGATTGTGGCGCACCTCGACGCCCCACACACCGATGACCACCAACGGTAAACAGACTGTAGCTACTATCTCTAATGCTCGACTTTGACACCCCCGCCACCAGCGTATTCCCATCCACAACAGAATACCTATTGCAATCACACCACTAATCAGCACCCACCAACGCACCTGCGCCTCTAACAGCGGTTGCCCCTCAATTCCACTATCCTGCCACGTATACCATACCCACGCCAAATCCAAATTTGCCAACGCATTCTCCCGCATCAACGCCCACTGCCCAAACACAGGACCAACAGCGAAATCCGCCATCGCCTGTGCAGGTGGCCCATACGCCACTGGGTCCAGCCAATCCGTTGGGAACATCTCACGTAGGTCAATCTCATAGTTGACATAGTTGAACAGAACAGATGACAATTGCACGACAAATGAGATTAACGCTATTATCACAACAATTATCAATCGTAGGGGCGTATCCTTGCGGTCGCCCTCCCTCTGACGTGGCTCAACTATCGGTGCAATCAACAACACCCAAAACGGTGTCAACGGAACCAAAAAACGTGGCCCCCACGCGAATCCGCCCCACCACATCCACCACATACTATACAGCCCAATCAACGTCACGCTCAACAGCGCAATCGTAATACCTTCATGCCGATGACGACGGATAAACGGCACAAATGCGACTGCACTCAAAATGAACAACGGTGTGTGCCAAAATACGCCACGATAGGGGCTGAGTATCAACCCCCACAACCCATCCAAAATCGGCGTCGTAAATCCCTCACCGCTATCAAAATGGTAGCCCGTATCCAACGGATTGCCAAACCGCATCTGGTTATACATCAACAAACACAGCCCTGCAATCATGATGGGTATCAAAAAGTAGCCCACGATTCTAGCCTGCTTCAGCAGGCTTCGCATAACAGACGCCGAATTCATTCGGCGGTCGCTGGTGATAGCCGCACTCAGCAAATACAACCCCAACACGCCCACCAACAACACATGCGCCGTCACCGTCGTCACCGCCACGCCAGCCCCTAACCGAGCCAGCCAGAGTACAGCACTTCGTGAAAGTGGACGCGGTTGAACGCGGATAAACGCAGATTTTGGGCGTTGGTCAACGTTTGGTCCAAAAGGGAGGATGCCAATTATACGTTGGACGAAACCAAGAACAACACCCGCGTTTTGGTGT
>JBCCFC010000376.1:0-10478 GCA_039029935.1 Chloroflexota bacterium | reverse complement strand
CATACTGTTGATGCGCATGTTCCCAGACGAGATCACACCAAATCAACTTTTGGAGGATTTCATCGGTTTCATCAATCGAAATCGGTAAGCTTAAATCTTCGTGCAACTTTTTAAGATGCACAGACTCCTCAGGCTCTTGAAGTTTATCGGGATATTGACTCAGATAGACAATTAGCTGACGCGCATGGGGCAAATTAAAGGTCTCCAGATGATGACCGAAATGATAGTACCAAAATTTACGGATATGTCCCTGCCGATTGCTCACTTCAAAGGCGAGAACCGCCTTGACACCTTTTTTTGTTGTCAAATCCGCGTCTGGACAGATGCTGTTAAAGAGACACCAGATGTAATACGGATGTCCATCGACCAAGCGGCTGATGGTATAGGCCACTTCAAGCTTGATCTCAAGGTCATCGAGTTTGGCGAATTTGTTGACAAGTTCGACAGCCCCTGCAAGCGGTAGACGTCCGATATGATATGTACCCACACGGCCTAGCATTGACCCCCATAACGCTTCGTCGGTCAGTGCCGTCACCTCTGAACCCGCAATCAGCATCGGTGCTCGTGATGATTCTGCGGCGGTTGAGAACGAGTCAGTATAGCGTTCATAGGGGCGCGTACAGGCTTCATCTTGATAGACAACGCGGTTAAGCCGTTGGAATTCATCAAACATGACAATGATGCTCAAACCCGTTTCAACGGCAACACTCTGGATGACCGTGTGCATGACTCTATGAATTTTGATAAAGTCGCTCAGGTTCCCATCCTTTTCCCACCAGAGAATTCTTTTTGTAATTGAGGTTTCTTGATGCTTTTCGGCGATTTCATAAAGCTCTTCCTGTGATATATCTTCATCAAATGCCAACGACGCATCCCGCGTTCGATAGGCCAAGAATTGCCGTACAAAAGAATAGAAATATATCTTCGCCAACTCTTTGTCCCATATTTTATGGATGCCATCATGCAGCTCGAAGTAAAACGGCATCACATCTTCTCGCTCCCAAAAAAGCCGATTATAGAGCCGTTCCATAATCGCCGTCTTGCCATACCGTCGATGAGACACCAATGCTTGGCTGCGCCCTGCCTTTTTGCCAACGCGATTCACCCACTTCATCAGCCTAGCCATCTCGCGCTCACGGTCGGTGAACATGCCAAAACCCACACGCTCAGGAATCGGGTCTGGTCGATCTTCTGTTGGATAGTCTTGTGAAATCATTTGTACCCCCCTAAATCGGCATCAATATCGTTATTTTTCTTATTATAGCACAAATGGGCAGGATTGAAATGTGGTCTTGAAATGTAGTCTTGAAATGATGAACCGAAACTGCTGGCTGACCAAATGCATGGAGTACGTCATCGGATTTGTTTCAGCAGATTTCAGAAAGGGCGTCGTCAACTTCTGAAATTGCAACGTTTGTAGCATGGATTGACGCGTTTCGAGACAGACAACCGCCCCACCGTCTGCTACACTTGACTGAGACCACAGACAACAGAGCCAATACAAACTTTTTGTACGACATTGCTCCAGCCAACAGGATGAAAGGATAAACACATGGCAATATTTGGGCTTGCGCTGGCAACAGGCGGGGCAGCGGCAGGCATTTGGGGTCTAGACCAATTTCGCCGCAAAAAAGCAGGGGGGACCCTGATTGAACAATTGAAAATGGACCCGTTGCCACCTGCACTCGAACAGGCAAAGGGAGATATACAAGCACTCGCAAAACGTGTGGATGATGGCTATCAACTGGCGATTCACAACAGCATTGATCGTCTCTTTGGGCAGAGCTATGAAAAGCATTTGCGGGCACTGGGTGGTACAACGGGTGTTAATGTAGTTCCACCGATGGTGAGGATGCGTAACCGTCAGATCGGATATGCAGCGGTGGCGCTAGGCTTTGCGTTGACAGGAACGCCATCATTGATACTCGCCAGCTTTGCCATCAATCTGTATCTTACCTATGTGCTTATCCAGATCGGCATTAAGGATATGTGGAAGAAGCGCACTTTGACTGCACGTGGGCGTCAGGCTTTTTTTGCCATCGGTGTATTGCTTGGCGGTTTTTTGGTCTTCCGAAGTGTTGCCATCATGGCGAGCCTCTTCTTTGAAAAACTCATCGCCACTGTACAGGGGCAATCCCATGAGCAGCTTGCCAATGTCTTTGGGGAGTTGCCACAGACCGTTTCTCGTGTAGAGGATGGTGTTGTGGTTTCCTGTCCACTCTCGGATGTAAAGGCAGGCGATATTGTGGTCGTCTATGCAGGCGAGGTGATTCCTGTGGATGGCGAGATTGTTGCAGGTCATGCCAGTATCGATCAACATGCGCTCACGGGGGAAGCACAACCTGTCGAAAAGGAAACAGGCGATAGTGTGCTGGCCTCTACGATGGTGCTGATGGGCGAAATTCGCGTAGAGGCGAGGCAGACGCAACAGGAGACGCTTGCTGCACAGATTACCGACATCCTCAACAACACCAAAACCCACAACACCCAAGTGGGGTTGAATGGATTGGCAATCGCTGACCGCTGGGTCTTTTTGACCACGGGGCTGGGGCTGCTGGCTTGGCCTCTTTGGGGATTGAGTTCTATGTTGGCCGTGCTTAGTGTACCCGTCGGTGGATTTCTGATGATGACAACGCCGCTGACGCTCCTTGGCTATTTGGACATGTCAGCGCGCAGCAATGTACTGGTCAAGGATGGACGCTCGTTGGACCTGCTGGGTACGATTGACACAGTGGTCTTTGACAAAACAGGGACGCTCACCTTGGACCAGCCGACCGTCTGTGGCATCCATCGCCCCCAAGCACAGGCCCATACAGCACAGGCCCATACAGCACAGCCCCATACAGCACAGCCCTATACATTGAGCGATGACGAACTATTGGCACTCGCTGCGGCCATCGAGCAACGCCAATCTCACCCCATCGCCGTTGCTATCCGTGAAGCTGCCGCAGAACAATCACTTGTACTGCCAGAGGTCGACGAGACCCAAGTTGAAGTCGGCTATGGGCTGGCAGTCATGTTTGAGGGGCAACATGTGCAGTTGGGTAGCCAACGCTTCATGAATCTGAGCGATGTCTCTATTCCTGATGATATTGACCAATTGGCAACAGAACGCCAAGGCCAGGGTAATTCGATCATCTATCTTGCGCTGGATGGCCGCTTGGAAGGCGTCATCGAACTCCAGCCGACCATTCGCCCCGAAGCCGAGACCGTCATCAACGCACTCCGCAACCAAGGTGTCGAGTTAGCCATGATCACAGGCGATCAGGAAGCCCCAGCGCAAACACTGGCCGCTTCGCTGGGCATCGACCGTGTCTTTGCCAATGTGCTGCCAGAGCAGAAGGCGCAGCTTGTGGAAGAGCTACAAGCCCAAGGCAAGCGCGTGATGTTTGTGGGCGACGGCATCAACGACAGCATTGCACTCAAACAGGCCGAGGTCTCGGTGTCGATTGCCGGGGCCACAACGGTTGCCACTGATACCGCACAGATTGTACTGATGGATGGGACGTTGGCACAACTGGATGCGCTCTTTGAACTGTCGGAGCGTTATGAGCGTGATATGAAGGCACAATATTTCTTGGGTGTGCATCTACCAGCGAGTTTGATTGGTTGCATCCTCCTACTGGGATGGGGTGTAGGACTTGTTTACACCATTGGCTATGGTGCTTTTCTGGCAGCAATGAGCATTGGCTTCCGCCCCATTTGGCGTCAGGAAACGCTTGAGTCAAATCAAAAGCTTTTGCTGGTATCGGATGCAGCACCAGATACAGAGCCGGATACAGTACCAGATACAGCACCAGATACAGTACCCGATGAAGAAAGAGTGGCTATTTGAGGTCTAGTGGGGTGCGAAACCAGACCTTTGGGAGGTGTCCAGAGAAACTTAGGTACGTCCGGGCATCGACGGACACCCCCGAAGGTCTTACCCAAAAGCTCAAATAGCCGAAAGAGTTTTGGCATGAAGGTAATATATACACTCAACATTAACCAACAATCATATGATGTCTATGTACCCGTTCATAAGACGTTGCTAGAAGTTTTACGCGAAGATATCCAACTGACAGGAACAAAACATGGCTGCGAGTTGGGTGAGTGCGGTGCATGTACCGTTTTAGTCGATGGGCAGGCGGTGCTTTCATGCTTGGCATTACCCATCGAACTACAGGGCAAAACAATCACAACCATTGAGGGTTTGGCAGAGGATAGTCGTCTGCATCCGTTACAGGAAGCCTTTGCCGATCTAGGTTCAGCCCAATGTGGTTACTGTATTCCAGGCATGTTACTTTCTGCCAAAGCTGTCTTGGATGATGCGGTGCTAGACCAAAACAGTTCATTCACACAACAGCAAATCCGTGAACAAATGTCGGGGAACTTATGCCGTTGTACGGGATATGCCAAAATTGTACAGGCAATTGAACAGGTTGCAAACAACACACTACATGAATAAAAAAACGTTTCAGACCATTGGTACATCAGTGCGGAAGGTGGACGGTGTCGGCAAAGTAACCGGACAACTCTCCTATGCGGGCGATATTGTTTTGCCACGCATGTTGCATTGTAAGTTATTGCGTAGCACCCATCCACATGCTCGCATTGCTCACATCAACACAGAGCAGGCTTCACAGCAGAAAGGCATTTATGCTGTTCTAACGGGTCAGGAGTTGCCTAAACGGTATGGCATTTTAAGCACCAGCGAAGATGAAACCGCCTTGGCGTTGGGCAAGGTTCGTTTTGTGGGCGACCCGATTGTTGCGATTGCTGCGACGGATGAAGAAGCGGCTGAAGCTGCATTGCGTCTTGTCGACGTAGCGTATCAGCCACTGCACCCTATCATGACCATGGATGAGGCAACGCACCCGCCCAAGGATGAACCGATTCATGAGCAGAGTGAGCATGAGAATATTCACAAGCGCATTGGTATGCACTTTGGCGATACAGCGCAGGGGTTTGCGGAGGCAGATGTCGTCCAAGAAGATATTTTCTTCTATGAAGGGAATACGCATCTGGCAATGGAAGAACATGCAACGGTGGCACACTATACGCCTGATGGTCAATTGACGCTTTGGACATCAAGTCAGACACCTCACTACCTGCACCGCGCCTTGGCGAGTTATTTTGAGATGCCCGCCAGCCGTATCCGTGTCATTGCCCCGCCCAATGGGGGAGGATTTGGTGGCAAATCTGAGCCATTTAACCATGAATTTATCGTTGCAAAACTAGCGATGATGACCGGACGGCCTGTCAAAATTGTCCTGACGCGCGAGGAAGTGTTTTATCTACACAGAGGACGCCACCCTGTTCTGATGCGGATTAAAACAGGGGTAAAACAGGATGGTGCCATCACAGCCGTTGACTTTGAGTCGATTTTAGATGGCGGCTCCTATGGCAGCTATGGCATTGTCACAACCCATTACACGGGTGCGCTTCAAACATTAAGCTATGATATGCCTACCTACAAATTTCAAAGTACACGTCTATTCACCAACAAACCGCCATCTGGCCCTAAGCGAGGACATGGGACACCACAACCCCGTTTTGCGCTAGAAGTTCAACTCGATAAGATCGCAAAAAAGCTCGACATAAATCCCTTTGATATTCGTCGAAATCATTTAATGCAGCCCTATACCCAGACAGCGAACCATTTACATGTGACCACAACCGGTTTGGGTGAGTGCTTGGATGCGCTTGAAAAGCAAACGCAGTTTCGCACACGCTATGGCAAGCTGCCAGAAGGAAAAGGGCTGGGTCTTGCAACGGGGGCCTATATTACAGGTGCAAGCTTGCCCATTTATCCCAATAAAATGCCTCAGTCAGGTGTCCAGCTGCTGGTGGATCGAAGTGGCAGCGTGACTGTCTTCTGTGGTAGCACCGATATTGGTCAAGGCTCAGATTCCGTCTTAGCCATGATTGTTGCCGAAGAGTTTGGGGTGCAGGTTGAGGATATCCGCGTGATGTCGTCTGACACCGGGATTACGCCTGTCGATTTAGGCAGCTTTGCAAGCCGAGTGACGCTGATGACAGGTCAGGCAACGATGATGGCAACGACCAAGATCAAGCGGCTGTTGTTTGAAACCGCTGCGAAGATTTTTAAAGTGCCAGCCGAAAGTTTTGTCGCCCATAATGGCTTTGTGTACTGTGAGGATGAGGAGAGGAGACGGATCAAGTTTGTGGATTTGGTCAAATTGGCGGAGGCACAACATGGGACACTGGCGGCGACAGGTAGCTACACCCCAACCCATCGCGGGGGAAGCTATCGCGGGGCGGCTCTAGGTCCTAGCCCCACCTATAGCTACTCAGCCTGTGTTGCAGCAGTTGATGTTGACCCTGAGACGGCTGAACTGCGGGTAGAGAAGATATGGATGACGCATGACATCGGTAAGGCACTGAACCCAACGTTGGTTGAGGGGCAAGTCGAAGGATGCATTTATATGGCGCTGGGTGAGGCGTTGATGGAGGCGCATCCCTTTCGACGAGGGCTTCACAAAATGCCCTCCATGTTGGACTATAAAAGTCCTACGTTTTTAGAAATGCCTGAAATTGAGACAATTCTGATTGAAACCCATGATCCGGCTGGTCCTTATGGGGCGAAGGAGGTGGGTCAGGGACCACTCTTGCCTGTGATTCCGGCCATTACGAACGCTGTCTATGATGCTGTGGGGGTATGGATTGATGAAACACCCATCACACCAGAGAAAATTTTTAAGGCATTACGTCTAAAGTCTGTGGGCAAAGAACCCCGCATTGGCCCCACGCGGCTACCGTCAGTTTCCTATCCCGATGTCGTCGAAGTGCCTTCACATTGGGGTACACCCGTTCATGCTGCTTAAAAGTAACAATCATGCCATACAGGATTATGCGAAATAAATGCTCAGACTACCACCTTTTACATATTTGATGCCAGAACAGATTGATGAAGCAATTGACATGTTTACGACCCATCAAGAGACAGCGATGTTTGTCGCTGGTGGGACGGACCTTTATCCCGGTATGAAACGGCGCATATTTGAACCCAAAACGCTCATCAGTTTAGGCAATTTGACAGCATTGCACACGTTTTCGGTGACAGAAGATGGCATGACACTAGGGTCAAGCATGACGTTGACACAAATTGCCAACCATCCATTGATTCAGACCCACTATCCTGCGTTGGCGA
Source organism: Chloroflexota bacterium (assembly GCA_039029935.1). GTDB lineage: Bacteria > Chloroflexota > Anaerolineae > Caldilineales > Caldilineaceae. Next base: position 3,325 of record JBCCFC010000376.1, on the reverse strand, counting down.
CAGCGGCAGGGCTTGTATCGACCCCCCAACTGCGTAATGTGGGGACATTGGGCGGCAATCTTTGTGTAGACACACGTTGCACCTATTACAATCAGAGTGAATCTTGGCGAGAAGCGTTGGGCTATTGCATGAAAAAAGATGGGCATATCTGTTGGGTCGCCACCAGCAGTAAAAAATGTCTCGCCGTGCAGTCATCTGACACCGCCCCCATCCTCATTGCATTGGATGCACAGGTCTGCTTGGCGGGTCCCAATGGCACACGATGGCTTCCCGTAGCGGCATTGTATCAGAATGATGGCATCCACTATTTTTGCAAACAGCCCGATGAAATTTTGACAAAAGTTTACATTCCAACGTCCGAGCAATCTGCTGCACAAGCAACACGGACAACCTATCATAAATTACGCAGACGTGGCTCATTTGACTTTCCTGTTCTGAGTGTTGCGGTTGCGCTACAGCAGGCCGACGACGGTACATGCTTAGATGTGCGCATTGTGCTGGGCGCCGTATCCTCGGCACCAGTTCGGGCAAAGGCTGCCGAAGAATATTTGATTGGTCAACAGATGACGGCAGAAACAATTGAAGAGGCCGCGTCCAAAGCATATCAACCAGCCAAACCACTGGACAACACAGATATGACAATTTCTTATCGAAAACAAATGGCGCGTGTCTATGTTGCCAGAGCACTTGAAGAAGTGGCACAAATCTGAATTTAGGCCATTCTGAACCAATAATAAAGACAAACACACAGGGCATCATCATGCAAACAAGGATGTATTATGAATATTCGTGAAATCGTTTTAACACAGTTAGCATCTATTGTAGAGGAATCTTCGCCTCTACCTTTTCCGGACCCAGTACCTGATGACACACTCATCGGCGATTTTTGGCTCGATTCCATAGCCTTTACCAACCTTTTGGCAAAGATTGAGGAGATTGTTGGATTTATCCCTATAGAGATATTAAAAGGTGCGACATTCCCGGAAACGATAGGGGAATTGGTTGAGATGTATGAAAGCGAAGCACTTGAAAGGGCCTCATAAATGCAAACGTATGACGTGGTTATCTGTGGCGGTGGCTTGGCGGGGTTGACATTGGCGAGGCAGATTAAGTTATCGCAACCAGAACGGACCATTGCAGTGATTGACAGGATGAAACGTCCTTTACCCATCGCAAAGCATAAGGTAGGCGAGTCAACGGTGGAAGTTGGTGCTTGCTATCTAGGAGAAAAGTTGCAGCTTGTTGATTACTTTGATCGTGAGCATTATCCAAAGTTAGGACTGCGTTACTTTTTTGGGGACACTAGGGGGCCATTCCATGAACGTCCAGAATTTGGTCTCTCGCATTATCCGGGTGTGGAATCTTATCAGATTGATAGAGGTGCTTTTGAAAACGATTTGCGCCAGATAAATATAGATGCAGGGATTACACTCATCGAAGGAATGTCGATTAAGGACATTGTATTGTCTGAAGATGATTTGCCACATACAATCCAAATTCATGACCAACAGCGGACGGAACATCAGACCATCCAAACGCGGTGGGTTGTTGATGCAATGGGGCGACGACGCTATCTCCAGAAGAAACTGAACCTAACCAAGAATCAACGGGGTCACTGTAGCGCGGCGTGGTTTCGCCTTGAGGGTCGGATTGATGTGAATGGTCTAACAGCCACAGAATACAGTGATTGGCATAATCGAGTCCCCGATGGCAATCGGTACTATTCAACCAACCATTTAATGGGGGATGGCTATTGGGTGTGGCTGATTCCGTTATCATCAAGTCATACCAGCATTGGGATTGTCACAGACGAAACAATCCACCCATTTGAAACCTATCATCGCTATGACAAAGCAATGAACTGGCTACAGACACATGAACCTGTGTTAGCAAGCCATATTCAGGATTGTCCTCCTCTCGACTTTAAGTGTATGCGTCACTATAGCCATTCTTCTAAGCAGGTATTTTCAACCCAACGTTGGTCCTGTGTTGGCGAGGCGGGTGTCTTTGTAGACCCGTACTATTCGCCAGGAACAGACATGATTGGTTTTGCCAATACCATGACGACGGCGATGATTCAACAAGATTTTGAAGAAACGCTAAGCGATGAAACGGTTACTCATTACAACCAATTTTTGATTGGTCTTAATGATGCGTTGACGCAGTCTATCCAGAGTGGGTATCCGAGTTTTGGGCAGGAAACCATTATGGCGGCGAGGTTGCTGTGGGATTTCACAGCCGCATGGTCATTGAACTGTGCCTATATGTTTAACGATAGCTATCTAGACCCTGCCAACCATCGAAAACTGAACAAAGTGACAGCGGGTTTTTATCCACTGCGCCAGCAGATGATACGTTTGTTTGCCACGTGGAGTCAAACGACGCGTGGTCGGCTCTCATATGAGTTTTTTGATTATTTGAGTCTGGACTTTCTCGCAGACCTTCGTTTACGGAATTTGCAGACAAACAAAACAGTGGATGAGCTTATCGCGGATCAAGAAGCCAATATGATGGTCATCGAAGAGTTGGCGCAGGTTCTTTTCTTAATCGCGGTGGAAGATACGATGCCGGATAAGTTAGCAGACATGCCAGACCCGCTCTGGCTTCATGCATGGGGTGTGGATTTAAACAGCGAAACATGGGAAAAGAGGTTATTTCAACCTATTACGCCGCCGCGTGATTTAAGCGCAATCTACAACAAGGTTAGGGAAAAATTTACACAGACAGTGACAACTGAATAATTTGCGTGGTAATACATTATGCTAATTCAAGAAAAAATCTTCTCCAATGGCAATTTTGATCCCTTTGTGGATTTGATGATTGGACAGAATGCCAAACCAGAACAGTGGGAAACCATTGACTTGCGCTTTTTATCTCCATTTCAAAGGGCACTGCTTGCCATTGATGGGACAGTAACAAAATTTATCGAATCCTATATGTTAGAGCCAATTGAAATTCTACGATTGGCACAGCAAGATAAGGTTTTACATTGTGAACACCCTTGGTTGACTACAGCCAGTGGGACACCTGTGATTGCGCGGCAGGTATTGTTACAGGGCAAATATAGCAACAAAGTCTATGCATATGCCGTCTCTTTGCTCATGCCGGGCCGTCTGCCTGCAACCATTATGCAAGGATTAGATGTCGAACCCGCAGGGTTAGGGCGTATCTTGTTGAACAGCCAATTGGAAAATCGACGTGAAATCCTCTGGTATGGTAAAGAACAGATTGATGATTTACCAGCCGAGATTCAAGCCCACACAGGAATTCATTTTCTTAGCCGAACCTATCGTATTGTGATGGATGAGAAGCCGATTATGTTGAT
>JBCCFC010000375.1:0-10517 GCA_039029935.1 Chloroflexota bacterium | reverse complement strand
TTGGCCCCGCCGAGGTTCCGGCTGGTGACTACCAGATTCGTGTGACTGCTACCGGCGACCCGACTGCAGTTGTTTACGATTCCGGTACGGTTCCGCCTGATTTTGGCATCAATGGTCTTCTCTGCCTGTGCTGCGCCTGCTGCGCCACCAGCAGGTGATGCAGGTGGGGATGCTGCCGATGCTTCTATGGACGGCGGCGATAGTGATGATGGTACAGTAGCGCGTGAAGACACCGTCATTTTTGACATCAGCAGTGGTCGTGTGGGGGCACCAGAGATATGGAACCCCTATATACCGGGGCATCGCCGTGATGCTGGTATGCACCAACTGCTGATAGAGCCTCTCTTCATGAGCCATCTGCTAACGGGTGAAATCGAGCCTTGGTTGGGCGAGAGCATGATACCCAATGAGACATTGGATGTCTGGACGCTCACGATTCAGGAAGGGGCGAAGTGGAGCGATGGTGAGGCTTTCAATGCCGATGATGTCGTCTTCTCTGTGAATTTGGTGCTGGAGAATGAGGGGCTGGCTGACCAAGGGATGCGCCAATGGGTCGAGAGTGTGGAAAAGGTGGATGATTTGACGGTTGTGTTCAACCTGAGCAAACCCAACCCACGTTTCCAGATGGATACCTTTGCTGTCAAGATTTGGGGCAGCTTTGCCTTTGTGCCTGAACATATCTGGGCCGACCAAGACCCATTGACCTTTAACTTCTATGATCCGGAAAAGGGCTGGCCTGTCTATACGGGACCCTACACCGTGGTAAGCGTCAACGAGGCTGAGTTTGTCTATGACCGTGATGACGATTGGTGGGGTGTTGATGCTGGCTTCAAAGACTTGCCTGCCCCCGAGCGTATCATGTGGGTTTGGCGTGGACCCGAAGAGATTCGTACAGCCGCAATGGTTGAAAACGACCTAGATGCGCTGCATGACATCAGCCCTGGTGCCTATGAAGCACTCAAGATTCAGAATCCCAATGTGATTGCGTGGACAGAAGAACTGCCCTATGCGCACATTGAGCCAACCTGTACACGGACGTTGGAGTTTAACACGACGGCTGAACCTTGGAATGACCCAGATATGCGTTGGGCCATTAACTATGCCATTGATCGCGATGAAATTGTCGAAATTGCCTATGAGGGCGCAACCGTCAAGTCTCGCAGTTTCTTCCCAATTTCTGCACCACTGGAAGCATTGGTTGATAGACTGGAAGAGGAAGGACTTTATGAGCAGTATCCGATTCCAGAGCATAACCCAGACAAAACCGCAGAGATTCTGGAATCCAAAGGCTATGCAATCAATGACGATGGCTATTACGAAAAAGATGGCGAGGAGTTGACCATCAACATCATCGTCCACGAGGCATTTATTGAAAAGCTACGCTGGACACAGGTAGTTGCCGAACAGCTACAGCGCATCGGCATCAACGCCCGCGCCACAACCCAATCAGGTTCTGCTTGGGGCGATGCGCTCAATATGGGTACGTTTGAAGCCAGTGGTGGTTGGCAGACCTGTGGTTCAACCAGTGAACCTTGGTCTTCGCTGGACAATTTCAACGCCAAGTGGGTTGCGCCTGTCGGCGAACGTGCATCCAAGAACTTCTGGCGTTGGGAAAACGAAGAGTTTAGTGCCTTGGTCGATGAGATGGGGGTATTGCCTGTAGATGATCCAGGCATCGAAGAACTCTTTATCGCGGCCATGGAAATCTACATGGCCGAGTTGCCAGTGATTCCAACCACACAAGCACGTAAGCTGACACCGTTCAACACGACATACTGGACGGGGTGGCCGACAGCCGCAGATGCGTACACAAGCCCGACTGATTGGTGGCAGAATACGCATGTGATTATTCATAATTTGGAACCAGCGCAGTAGTTGGTGAGTCGGTGGGTCGGTAATCAGTGCGTTGGTAGGTCGGTGAGTCGGTGAGTCGGTAAGTCGGTACCGAATACTGACCTACCGACCTACTGACCTACCGAATACTGACCTACCGAATACTGACCTACAAATACAAAAACGGAGCTACTCATGCAAGCCGATAGTCCAGCCGCCCAATATCAACGGGACGGCTTTTTTATTGTTGCAGAACCCATCATTCCAACGGACCTGATTGCACGTACCGTTGAACGCATGGATGCGGTGATGGCGGGTGAATACGAAACGGGGATTGCACCCAAAAGCCGTCATTGGAATCCGGGTGATGATGAACGCGCGATCCGCAAAATTGATCTGCCCCATTTGTCGGATCGCACCATTCTTGAACTTTTCTGTTATCCCACCATTGGGGAGTGGGCCGCGCGTGTGACAGGTGCGGAGGTGATACAACTGTGGGCCGCGCAAATGCTCTATAAGCCGCCCAGTGGCAATGTGTTGGGCAATGCGTTGGGCAATGTGGGTTGGCATCAGGACAAGCTCTACTGGCCCTATTGGTCGGGTGAAGTGTTCACGGTGTGGATTGCGCTCAACGATGTCAGCGAAGAGAATGGTGCCATGCGCTTTGTACGCAGGTCGCATACATGGGGTGGTGTGATCGATGGCGGCGACTTTTTTAGCGGCGACCATGAAGCACAGCGCGAAGCCATCGCTATGCCATCCGGCGAACAGTGGGAAGAAGTCGCGGCAGAGCTACCCGCAGGCGGTGTCAGCTTTCATCATGGCCAGACCTTTCATGGTAGTGGCCCCAATGTGACGACTTGGCCGCGCCGCAGCTTTGCCCTCCACATCCGTACCGAAAAATCGTCACCCCTACCTGGTGTTGAAGATGGTGGCTATGCCTCGCGCTTGGATGAACCCGATGTTTGCCCGATTTTGTATCAGGCATAACCAAGCCATATGAAACGCACTATCTTCGGCTTGATTGCAGGTGTCTTGGTCCTGATCGCCATACTCTTTGGCGTTTATTTAGCCACAACAGGATTCACGTTGGTGTTTCTGATCCTCGGCAACCTCAGCAGCCAAACCGCAGCAGATGGCGGAGAAACCACAGTCGGGATGGCGCAAATCGGCGCACAACTGGCCGATAGTTTTACGCGTTTGGTTCAAGGGCTATGGCGAGACCGACTGACCCTGTTGCCAGCGGGATTGGTGGGCTTGGTGGCGGCATGGTCGCATCGAGCGGGGCAAACGTTTTATCCAAGAAGGCTATGGCTGGTCAGCTATATCGGCGTTGCCATTGCTATCATCATCCCGGCCATTACATGGATGACCGTTCAGCAAGCCGAAATCGGTGCTTTGGTGGCCGAGCGTCCAGAAGCATTGGGCTGGAGCAATTTGATGGTCGGCTCATCTGCTATGATCATCGGACTCTCGCTCATTTTTGGACTACCACTCGCGTATCTTTTTTTGATGACGTGGCGGTGGTGGTACACTCGTTTCTGGCGGATTGCTGGGCAGCCCCTAGATGAGACGAATCACCTGAGTGACACTGAATCTGCGTTTGCCCCTGTACAACGACAACTTGTCAATCGCCTTGGCCTCACAGCAGCGGTTGTATTGATTGCTTCATTTGCATTGCTCCCACCAGTCAACCGTTTACATAGTCAAACTGCCTTAACGGTACAACATGGGACAGTGCGACTGGACGCGCTTTCAACACCACAATGGGCGGCAAACTTGACAATTGGTGAGGATGCGCGCCTGTTGTCGATTGTCAAACGCGAGGGTAACGGCACGGCCAATCTAAATTTGCTACTCAATGGCAATGAGTCACGCTGGCAAGTTGATGAGTGGACCTTTGGCCGTGACGACCCCGACCAACATCATCGTTTTTCCCTAGAAACCATTGAGCCAGGTCCATACAAGCTTGATTTTCAACAGTCGTCCGGTGTCGGCTACTTTGAATATACACTGAGTCACGGTGGTGGACAGGCCAGTCATGTAGTAGCTATCCTTATGGGGGTATTGCTTTCCTGTGGGTTTATGGCGGGACTGGGGATGTTATGGTGGCTGCTTGTTCGTTTTGCCTTGATTGAATGAACGATAAGGAAGGAAGAGCGTTGGGTAAGCATTAGTGCGCATGGCAATATGGACAGATAGAGTGATTCTTGTCAATATGAAAAGTTTTTGATAGAATTAAAAGTCATATGTTCTTTTGTGGTTCATCGTTTGTAACTAAAGGAGTAAAAATGACCGTAAGTTTAAAAACAACACCACAAACCAAACCAAAAACGCAGAAATTTAAACGCCCGACCGTCCAAAATTTCTTTAGTAACAACGGAAAAGAGAGTCACGAAAATGATGTTGCACTCGGTAGTGTGTCACAATCAAACACTGTACAGCAGGCAGGTGATGAGAAAGATGATGAGAAAGAATCTATTTATGGATGGCGAACTGTTTTAGAAGAAGATGAACATGGCAACAAAAAAGCGGTGCGGATTCCTCTAACCTTGGAGGACTACCTTCACCCGCAAGAAGGGGACGATCATATGCAGAATCAATCTCATCATAAAATTGGGAAATATATTGAAGCTGTGCTTGAACTCTATTTGAGGCATATCTATGGTGCAGTTGTCTTTAACGATGTTGGGATTAAATGGCCTGGTTTTCGACATTATGCGCCCGATATTTCGGTTATTTTTGAGGTCCGTAATCCAGAGCGGACCCCTCAAAAAATCTTTTATGTGGCGGATGAAGGCACAGAACCGAATCTTATCATTGAAGTCACATCGCCCACAACAAGACATGTCGATTGGGATGAGAGAATTGATCGCTATGCGCGAGTAGGTGTGCCGTATTATTACATTGTGGATACAATTGGCGAGCATGATGATGAGACGCCTATTTTACAGGTACATGGCTTTGAATGGACACCAAATGGCTATGTTGAATTGACGGCAAACGAGCATGGATGGTTCTGGATGCCACCTGTTGAGGCTTGGCTTGGCCTTGATGAGGGCGAGGTGCGATGTTATGACCGCGATGGTCACGAGTTACCGACGCCCGTTGGCTTGGCGGAACAGCTTGATGAAGCATCAGAACGATTGGCGGAAACGTCACAGAATCTGTTGGAAGAGTCTGTCGCCCGTGTAGAGGCAGACCGGCGTGCTGAGGAAGAAGCGACTGCTCGTGCAGAGGCAGACCGTCGTGCCGAGCAGGAAGCGACTGCTCGTGCAGAGGCTAACCGTCGTGTCAAGGAAGCTGACCGTCGTGCAGAGGAAGCTGACCGTCGTGCAGAAGAGGAAGCACGGATTCGGCGAGAGTTTGAGGAGCAGATTCGTTTATTGCAAGCACAACTTGCAGGACAAAAATAAGAATACTCTGGCGATGTGTAGGTAGATATATGACGAAAACAACGCAACATCCACACCATGATGAGTTAACCAACCTCGTTCGCTCATGGTATGTCCTGGCCGATGAAGGGCTGAACCGTCAATCCGAACGACGTGAATTTGGCTATTACTGTCAGAACGCCAGCGTCAACTACTTCGATGTTCATGTAATCGAGGCCATTCAACAAGATGACATCCCCAGATTTCTGGCTGATGTACAACAATTCTACCAAAGCACGGATGTCGGCATCTTTGTGCATGGCAAAGCACTGGATGCACAGATGGGGCCATTGTTGATTGAGGCAGGCTGTACCCAAGACGTTGCCAAACTATACTTGACATATGTAGGTGACGCTCCACCTGATTTGCCACCTGCTGTGGGCATTACGCTAGAAAAAGTCAACGAACACAATCTCATTGACTATGAACGCACAAAACTCAAAGCATTTGCCGATAGCGAGGATGAACCCACACCGGAGCGGCTGGAGCGAGGGTTGAGATTGCGCCAGACAGAAATGAATGATGTCGGGCGGTTTATGGTTGGCCGCGTGGACGGTGAGGCCGCAGCCATTATCGGCTGGTATACAGATGAGGACCAGATGATTTTCCACCTTGCCACGCGTGTCCCCTTCCGCAATCGTGGGCTGGCACGGCGACTTTTGAATCGCGTAATCCGCAGTGCCTATCAAGAAAACTGTCGCTCCATCTCTATTTTCACTGACCCCGCAGACACACCTGTGCAACTCTATCATAAGATTGGCTTTACTGACGAAATCTACTGGATGGGCAAATACAATTTGTAACACAGGCATCCTGCCTGTAACAGTACCTATCTCCACAGGTATGATACCTGTGTTACTACCAAGAAGGACACAAACATCAATGGCGCACCAAAGCACCTTTCAAAACAACGAACCATTTATTTTTGACAACAATTGGGGCAATTGGGGCAATCTGCCAGCGGAAGCCCGCATGTTGACGACCACCAATGCTGACGGGGAACCTGTGATTCCCTTAACCGAAGAGCAGAAGTTTACCTTTGACGCCAAAGGCTGGCTGGTGATTCCGGGGCTGATTCCCGAAGATGAACTAGAAGAGATGCGGGCGTATTGTAAGCGACTCAAATATGACCCTGAATCACTCGACCCGCATATGCGCACACCGATTGCGGGACCACTGGAACGGTTGGTGGATCACCCGGTTGTGGTTGGCTTCTGTAATGAATTTCTCGCCTATCCCGACCTTGCCAGCGAAGATTATTATGGCTTCCGTTTTGAGACCAGCTTTCTGCTCTATCGTGAAAAGGGCATGGGCAAGTTTGGCCCACATAATGGCAATGGCCTCTACCGTCTGCCGGGAAACTCACATGAGTATCGCGCCTATCCAGGCAAGGCATACAGCGGGTTGACGCGTGTTGTATGGGAGTTGAATCCGGTCGAAAGGGGGGATGGTGGGACGCTCTTTGTCAGCGGCAGTCATAAAGCGGCCTACACATTGCCACAGTCAATTCTGGATGAACGTTCGTCTTTGTGGGAAACCTATGACTGTCCGGCTGGCTCACTGGTCATCTTTAGCGAGGCAACCACGCACAGTGCCAAAGAGTGGACCAATGACAAGGTAGATCGCATTCCTGTGTTCAATCAATACAATGGCATTGGTAGTCGGTTTCATTGGTGGGAGCCACCCAAGAAACTGCTGGATACCATGCCCAAGAAGCGTCAATCGCTTTTCCGTCATGCCTATGGTGAAGGAGCGAATACCGGGTTGGAGACGCGTAACCTGTTTGAACGAGCGATTGGATAAATCTACATAAACAAAAAGCCGTTTGGATGTATATCCAAACGGCTTTTTTTGAGTTAGGGAGGGGAGGGTTTGTGTCTATAGTATAGCACGGTTTTGGCGGATTGCATCTACATCAAACCTATTTCATTTCTCCATTTTTTCTCTGGTATGCATCTGGTTTCTTTGAGCCATGAGATAGAGGTTGTTTATAGATATGTGTGATGACACCCCCGAACCATCAACCGCAAACAGCCCTACCCAATTCCATACATGTGTATTCCTCGTCCATATCCATATTTCTCTGTTTCCAGCCCAAATCACACTATGTTTCAGCAACTCGCCAAACCAGCCATCGAAATGGTGTTAGGCAATGATGAGGAATCTTGATAAAATGGTTGGATGGCTAATCAATCTTAGCTGACAGATTATCAATCTATCCAATTATTTTATCAATACAAGGACAAAAGAAACCGGAGAAAACTATGTATATTCACACACGCTCACTCAACCACAAAATATTCGACATCTGGCATAGCTTTGACCGCTTTACCAAGAACCCAGATATTGTGCAGCTACCATCGGGACGCATGATGCTCATTTACAGTGACACCGATGCGCACTGGTCACAGAAAAATCAGATACTGACGATTCTTGCCAGCGATGATGGTGGGCAGACGTGGTTTAAGCACCGAGAAATTGACGAGGCTGATCTGACTGCTGGTGATGAACGGTTGGTGACACCACGCCTGAGTTATCTCAACGATGGACGGTTGGTTGCCATCTGTGATCACGACGATGACACCCACTTCCACGAGGACCAGCCACCGGGCAACTGGCTCTATTGGAGCGAAGATGAAGGCGACACGTGGACAGCACAACGCCAAAATGGCATCCTTGGCTTTGAACCAGATCGCATCATTGACTTACCCGACGGGACATTGGGCGTGGCTACGCACCTGATGCGTGGTGATACACAGGAATTTGCCGACGTGTTGTGGGTCTCGGCAGATGGTGGCAAGACATGGACCGAGCGGAGCACCATCGCCCACAACGGCTATCATCGCTTCTGTGAAGGTGCGCTGGCAATTCTAAATGACAGTCAATTGGTCTGTGTCATGCGTGAGAATCACTCTGGTGGCATCCCCTGCCTCGTAGCCTTCTCCGATGATTGTGGGCATACGTGGTCTGAGCCACAGATTGTACCCTTTGGTCTGCATCGTCCTTATGTCAAGCAGTTGCCCGATGGTCACTGCATGGTGACGGGACGCCACATGAATGGTGGGTTGGGCTGCTATGCATGGGTAGGTGATATCCAAGCTGAGGCGGGAACATGGCAGCTAGGCGGTCCTCGACGCAAATATGACGCCGAGTTGACTGATGAGGCATTGGTTATCAACAACCAACATGAGCATGAATGCCGTTATACCCTGTTGCCACCCGAATCTAACTTTAGCGAAGTCATCTTTGAGGCCGAAGTCAAGATTGAAGCCCATGCCAACATCGAAGTGGGCTTCATGTCCGTGTCTCGTATCGGCCAAATTGTCATGCTCTCTCCCAACGAAATTGCGGTGAAACGCGGTGCTGGAGCGATTCGTCGCCCCATAGACCTCTCATCTGACTATCGCACCGTGCGGTTGCACCACAAACGCGGCTGGTTCCGTGTCGAGGTCGATGGCGAGCTTGTCCTCAATCGCTGTGTCTTCCGCGAAGAAATACCCGCCGTTGACTTCTTTGGTGGCGACCCTATGCGTCGTACCCAGTTTGGTCAGCTTAGTGACACAGGGCAGAGCTTTTGGCGCAAGGTTTCCTACACCGTTATCAACCCAACACTAGAGGATGTCAGTTGGTCATGGTCCGCTGCCGACGGTGAATGGCCCGACCACTATCAACGTGAGCGGCTGATCCAGATTCATGGCAATCATCCTGCACAGAAGCCAAACCCGGATCACGGCTATTCCTCATGGCTTGTGTTGGATGATGGGCGCATCTACTTTGTCGATTATACGAATTACGGTGATAAACCAACCAAGAGTCATTTGGTGGGTATGATGATTGAGCCAGAGGATATTGTGTAAGTAGTCACGGACAATCGGCGTGTCAGTTCTCTGATGCAGACTGGGACACCGATATTTTTGTCTATTGATAAGCGACAAATATTATGATGGAGACAGAACCCACCGCATTCAGCCTTCCTTACGAAATTGACAGATAGATGGTTGGGTGTTAGTATTTCTACATAATACACCATATACATTGAATAAAGGAAAGTATTACAGATTGGCGACCTGCGTCACAGATAACCAATCTGTAATACTGGCATATACTTTCCTAATCAAGAATAAACTGTAGCAAAAATCACTGGAAAATGTAACATACATGTACCAAGGCTTTCAAATTATTGATTTTCACGCCCATTTCCCAACGCAAGGCGCATGGTTTACCGACATGGGTGACACCATGAAGAACTACACCGACCGCATCAGCCCCGAACGGCTGGCACTCATCCGCGCCAAAGGACAGCCCTATGGTGAGCATTGGCGGCGCATGTGGGGCTTTCCGCACCGTGAACCTGCCGAGGAGCATCCGGGGGACCGTGAACAGGCTGCACGGTGGGTCAATGAACTAGACACCTATGGCATCCATTCCATCGGCTTTGTCACAGGCGGTGGCAATGAACATCTCGCCAAAATCTGTAGCTGGTATCCAGACCGATTTGTCGGCTTTGCCCATCACACACCGTTTCTGCCCGATGCAGTCGAACGGCTCGACCACGCTGTGCGTAACTTGGGATTACGTGGCTATAAACTGCTTGCACCCATGATTGAGGAGCCGATTGAACATCCTGACGCCTTTCCTGTCTGGGAGAAGTGTGCCGAACTGGGTATTCCCGTATTAATTCACTTTGGTATTCAGGGCAGCTCCGGTGGTATTGCTTGGCATGAGAATATCAACCCGCTCAAACTCCACAACGTTGCTAAATACTTCCCCGAAGTGGACTTTGTTGTGCCGCACTTTGGCTGTGCATGGGAACGCGAAACGCTGCAACTATGTTGGTCTTGCCCCAACGTCAGCGTGGACACCAGCGGCAGCCTACAGTGGATTCGCTGGGTTCCTGGCGAATTAACCGTCAAATATCTTTTCCGCAAATACTACGAAACCATTGGTCCCAGTCGTATCATTTTTGGCTCCGATTCAAGCTGGTTTCCACGTGGCTTTGCCTTTCGTTACCTCCAAGACCAAATCCGTGATTGTCTGGACCTGAACATGCCAGATGAGCATATTCAGCAGATTTTTGCAGGCAACGCGGCGCGTCTTTTAAAAATTGATTTAGTGGATTAAAGACAATACCAGTGAATGACATGCGATTAAGTTGTCAAAGGATGTGGGGAAGGCTTGATCGCAGGTAAAGGAGACTTGGGGGAAGGAGGGTCAAGGATGGTAGTGTCAGCCTCAAAATCATGATGAAGA
>JBCCFC010000374.1:0-10523 GCA_039029935.1 Chloroflexota bacterium | reverse complement strand
TTTTGTTGTACTACATGAGGATATCAAATAATGATTAGACACATTTACTAGCTTATCTGCACCTATTATATGTCCCTCTAGATTATGTAGGAGATTTCCGTTTGCAATGTCCCAAACTTTAATGCTTGGATCTATATCATTATTAGAAGATGTGATAAGTTTCTGGTCAGAAATAAGCATCAGGTTCTCAACTGCTGTAGTGTGCCCCTCGAGAGAATGTAGTAATGTGCCTGAACTAATATCCCATATTTTTATTGTATTATCTTTGCTACTTGAAATTAAACGATTATCATTCGTCAAAAGTAAATTAGATATTTGGTCAGTATGCCCTTCAAAAGAGTATATTAATCTTCCATTATCGATATTCCATACTTTTATTGAGTAGTCATAGTTAGATTTTATATTATTACAAGACGATATAAGATAATGGCTATTAATAAGTAAAAGATTTGATACACCATCTATATGTCCTTCTAGCGAGTAGATTAAGGTTCCATTATCAATATTCCATACTTTTATGGTTGAGTCACGATTATTATGTATACTATTTGTTGTCCCACAAGATGTTATCAGACGTCTATCGCGCGTTAGTAATAAGTTCGAGACACCGTTCGCGTGTCCACTTAACGTGTATAAAAGATTCCCACCGGAAGGCGATAGGTTTTGTGTTTTAGATTGTAACCATCGTACCCTTCTCTGGTTTTTAATTTCGTTTGTAAACGTTACCCAACTTTTTCCTGACTCTAATAGACGGCCATGTAGTTGACTGGCCAGTTGGTTTTTATCTCTAGCCAATACACTTACTGACATCTGCAGTGCGTGTTTCAATAATCCAAGCTGCGAATGACGATTCTCGTCATCCCACCGTAAATCAAAATCTTCAATCAAACTCACTATATTTGTTGCTTGTAGTTTCACATCTAGCCAACGATAAGTTAATAATAATTCTTCAAGTTGAGCCTGCTCACCAGCCTCCCCAAGATGCCATAATAAATATTGAAATATGTAATTATCATCGATTAATTCCCACCAAACCCCGTTACATTTTTTACTATACCCTTTCAGCAGAATATGTTGTAGCTGATTGTATTTTTCTCTTGATGTTTGATAAACTAAATAACGTTGTGTTATATCATGTAATAACACTTTTTGAATATGCATATCATAGCGCGACACTAATGACAAATCTGCCAGACGTCGACATAATTTTTTAGCGGCAGCATCTGTAAGTCCGCCAGTTTGTCCCCATAATAAGGTCAATGTAGAGACGGGAATGATAGAGTCTTCGGGGAAAATTACCAACTCCATAAAGCGCGCCACTTCATCAACGGTCATCCTGCCATAGAGCGCATCTTTCTGTAAACGCCGCAAACTGACGCCAATACTCGCAGCGACAGCTTGGTCACGCTCTTCGGCGTTATCAGCATCAAATGAAGTCAGCCCAAAGTCATGTAATTCTTCATTGACGCCCTCAACCGCATCTATAAGCGATAGCCCGCCATACTCAACATCCTCATATAGCCGCCGATTGACCAACTTCAATAATAACGGCCATTCACCCAACCGTTGTGCCAATTGAGATAGAGTAGCAGGTTCATTGTTTGAGTTATCTATAGTCAATCCCGCACCCAACAATGCTGTCGCCTCATTCATCTGCATGGCGTCCACCGTGACAACATCAGCTTGCTTGGGTGCAACGCTGGCTATGCGTGTGGTCACCAGCCGCGCACATTGCTCACCACCTTGCAAAAAGGGCTGGAGATGGGCGGCGTTCCATACGTCGTCGATCACAATCAGGTAGCGTTGGTCTTGCAAGGCATCGCGTAACTGCGTCGTAGCATCATGTTGGTCCACAAACTGCGCCTCGCGTCCGGTTACAGCGTGATAGAGTTTGCGCAGACCAAGCGTGACATTATTGCCCTCTTCACCGATGGTGGCCCATAAAATGCCATCAGGAAAGGCATCACGGATGCCCTGGTCATGACAGATGGCTTGGGCTAGTGTCGTCTTGCCAAAGCCGCCTGCCCCTTTCAGTGTGGCGGTGATGGCGACGGTGCGCTCTTCCCCGATGAGTAGGTAATTGATGAGTTGGTTGTATTCGTGTGGTCGTTGCACATAGTCGTCAGGTGGGGATAAGGCCATGAATGGTTTGGGTCTCTCTCTGTCATCCGGTGGTGAAATGTGGATAGCAATATTTTCGCTATTACTGATATTGCCGACACGAATTGATTGGTTATTGGGTTGATTCATGATGATTTGTTTTACTTTAGAGTTGTTGCAGAATAAAGAGTGCCACCGAACGAATTCGATGTCTGCTATGCAAAATGCGCTAAAGCGCACTAGATAATACCCATATTAACCTGATTTATCAGGTTTTGCTTATCAGAC
This sequence comes from Chloroflexota bacterium, assembly GCA_039029935.1. Classification (GTDB taxonomy): domain Bacteria; phylum Chloroflexota; class Anaerolineae; order Caldilineales; family Caldilineaceae. Next base: position 8,135 of record JBCCFC010000374.1, on the reverse strand, counting down.
TCGGATTCGGGAACCCTCTGGGTGACGATTTACTTAGTTGGATTAATCTCGCCCTAATTCAGCAATATAAGAAGCAACAAGCTGGTCGGCAATCGGGCTAAGGTCTAACAGTGTATGCAAGCCGTTTGCTTCAAGCATCCTTGTCACCGCAAGTATATCCTCGCGTTGTAGGTGTTGCTCATGGAGGCGAAGCGTCAACCGCTGCGTTATTTCAATTTGCTCTGGTGTTAAGTCTATCAGATTGTAACGACGCACAATCGTCCGCAGAATGGAGAGTAGCTGACCATGATTGCTCACATCTCTGCTTTTATAAAACCTCGCAAATAGATGCCCCAGCAAATCACCATAGCGTTGCCAATATTTTTGTGCCCACGCTTCATCTGAGATATGACAAGCAACATATAAATTTTCTTGGGCGGTTTGTAAGATTGTATAGGCTAACCATTGTTGATCATCAATAGAGAGTTGCTTGAGCGCATCTCTCATCTTCATCTTTTTTTCTGTCACGAGATGAAGAAGAAATGAGCGGTGCAACTCATCCTGTTGATTTGAATCAATTTCTGTTGGCAGTTGAAATTCTACAGTTTGTGTAAATGACATAAGAAACTCGACTATTGAACTTTGGACTATAAACGGACTTGCAATCATCTTTCATAAGACTCTATCTCTATTATACCATAAACACCGTAATTTGTTGTATTTGACGGCTTCGTTTTTGCATCTGTTGCAAAGGGTAAACGCCCATAAAGTGACACTCTATCAGTTGGTAAAAACGAGTCAAACAGGGTATAGTTATCGTACAAGCCCTAAAAGCGAACCGCCACGATTCAAATAAGGAGGACACACATATGTCTCAAAAATCAGAACGACAAACATGGACTCAGCAAGATGCCCAGGCACACCGCGCCATGCTAGAACGTCGAGCGGCTCGGCTCAAACCGATTGTGCTGCCGCTGACCTATTTGACCATGCTCCCTGCAAGGAACATTGCGCGCTGGTTGGGGAAAGAACATCCATTTTATCGTACATTGTTGGGCGCACTCTACGCAGATATGGACGCTGCATTTATCAACGCCTTCAACGACTATGAGTTGCAGCGTAATGATGTGGTTGTCTGTGCCTACTTCAAGAGTGGCACAAATTGGATGATGCAGACGGCCTATCAGATTGCGCATCATGGCGATGGGGACTATGATTATATCTATGATGTCATCCCTTGGCCGGATGGCCCTGATAGAAAGATACCGATATCGCTACATGATCCAGCACCCTATCAGTCGTCATCGGGTCAGCGCATCATCAAATCACACAGCATCGTTGACCATGTTCCGCTACGCCCAGAGGCCAAGTATATTGTGATGACGCGTGACCCAAAGGACGTGGTTGTCTCAGGATATTATTTCTTTGAGGCACTGCTATTTGGTCCCTTGGTCCCGTCGATAGAGGCGTGGGTCGATATCTTTATCTCGGACCAAGCCATTCAGGGGAGTTGGCATGAATTTGTGGCGGGATGGTGGCCGCTGCGGAATGAACCCAATGTCCTGTTTATGACCTATGAAGAGATGCGGAAAGATACCGATGAGTCGATTCGTACTGTTGCCGATTTTATGGATGTCGACTTGACACCGGAGATGTTTACCAACATCCAAGAACGAACATCGTTCGCCTACATGAAGTCAATCGACCACAAGCTCTACCCACCCCGTCTGTCGCCGTTGGGCTATCCCGATGGGGTGCTGGTACGCAAAGGGCAATCGGGTAGTTCGGGCGAATTGTTATCAGTGGAACTACAACAACACATTGATGACTACTGCCGTGCGCAACTTGAGGTGTTGGGATGTGATTTTCCATATGATGCATTGTATGGGAACCAATCACCAACCTAACCGCAGAGGGCACAGAGAACGCAGTGGTGCTCCGAAAATTAATCATAAACACAAAGGAATCAATCATGACACAATCAACACAAGCATATACATACATCAGCACAGTGACAGACAAGGAAAGCAAGGGCATCTATCTGTCGCTTTTTGATCTGACAACGGGGCAACTTTCGACACCAGAACTCGTCGCCCAAATCAGCAATCCGGGTTTTCTGGCAACAGACCCAGAGAATCGCTTTCTCTACAGCACGAGTGGTGGTACGCCCACTGGCGATATGATTACACCCGTGTGTGCAGTCAACGGCTTCGCCATTGACCACAGCAATGGCGCATTAACCTACATCAATGGTCAACATATTGAGGATACCAAGTATTCACATATTAGCACGGACTATGCCACCAAAACGTTGATGGGCGCGGATTATGCCAAGGGCACGATTGCGTCGTTCCCGATTGGAGATGATGGATCACTCTCGCCTGCCGTCAGTTTCACGGCACATGACGGCTATTCGATGGCTAACCCCAAGCGACAGGAATCACCGCATCTTCATTCGATCAATGCAGACCGCTCCAATCAATATGTCTTTGTCTGTGATTTTAGTGCGGATGAGGTGGCGGTCTATCGTTTGGATAATGAAACGCAGGAGCTAACACTGTCCAGTACCGTCAAATCAGCACCGGGGTCCGGTCCACGTCATCTGACGACACACCCCAACGGCACATGGGTCTATGCTATCAATGAACTCGCTGGGTCGATTACGTTTTATACCTTTGATACTGGTGATGGTGTGCTGACCGAAGTGCAGACGATAGGCACGTTGCCCGACAACTTTAGCGGTGACAATACGTCGGCAGAGATTGTGATTTCGCCCAATCGCCAGTTTTTGTATGGCTCCAACCGTGACATTTCCAACAGTGGTCAGGACACGATTGCCTATTATCGCATTGAAGAGACGGGCGAGCTGACGTTGGGTGGGCAGGTTTCAACACAGGGCATTCATCCACGCAACTTTACCGTTGACCCTACCGGGCAGTTCTTGCTGGTTTCCAATCGGGATACGGACAATGTGGTGGTCTTTCGGCTGGATGCGGGGACGGGGGAACCGATTCCGACTGGGCATGAGATGGCGTTGGCGGGGCCGATGTGTATTAAGATGATTTTGAAGGATTAATGGGGGTTGACCGTCAGTCAATGTGTTGGCTGACGGTCAATATCTCAAACGATCCAAAAGTCAGTCAAGCCATTAACGGCTCACCGTCGGCAAGAAAATGCGGTGCGTCGTGTCTATCTCCATCGTCACTGGCTGTGCGTGTAGCCCCTTGTTGTCTCGTGCATGGACCACAACGTGATAGAGACCCTTTTCAGTGAAACCAGCGTAGAACCCTGCAAACAGGGCGTTGGCGTCCTCACTTTCTGCGCTAAACTCAATCACATCCAGTGTATCATCATTCAACACACCATCACCGTCAGCGGGTGATACATCCGTATCCGAGTAATTAGGTGGATAGACCACGCCCCATACATCGTCAATGGCACTATTGTCAAATTCATGGCGGACCTCGGCTTGGAAATGGGTGGCGTTGCTGCGAGGACGTGCTATCGGTTGCACATTGGCGATATAAGGCGGCCACTCGCTGCCCAAGGACCATGCATAGGCAAAGCTACGCAGCGATGCCTGTGACATATCGTTTAGCTCATTGGGGATGCTATCGCCATCGGCGTCAATCCACGGCTCTTGTGAATGATGGAACTTTTGGACGATATCACGGCTCTCTTGGAAGCTGTACGCCAAGTTTTGTTCCTGCCATAAAAAAGTAATAAAATTATCCGAAAAGAGTGTCCCTCGACGCGAGACATAGGCATCATAATTTTCGTTGGATGAGGTGATAATCACACGTCCGGGTTTACTGATAGAACCGTCATTGGCGGCAATAAAACTGCCAGCATTACAGGCTTCAATAAAGACATTGACCAACAAATCAGGAAATTCCTCTTCGAGTGCGGTCAGCCAGTCGTGTAAATCATTGGGAGTCAGCACTTCTTCGTTGGGGCGATCCAGATAGAACTCATCAGGACCGCCATGATCAACCAGATAGAGTGTAAGGACTTGACTGGCATACTCTCGTTCAAGTTGTTCTTTGGCCCATTGTCTGATGCCAATCTCTAGATTGCGTTCGGTCGCCTCAGCGTCAAAGTGGGGCAGCGAGGAATCGGTTGCCAAAAAGAAGATTTCGCTATCATTGCGCCTCTTGGCCGTCAAGAGATTATACACATCAACGGCGGTTTGGTTGATGTTATCCTGTAAGGGGTCCCCATAGCGATAGCGACCTGCAACAATAATGGCTGGACCCGGGATAATGATATTGCCATCCTCATCGGTTTCGCTGGGTAGTTTGTGTACAGAGAAATTGTAGGTGACATCGGAGCCAAATTGTAGCGGGTCAAAATTTTTGACTTTGATGTAGTATTGGGTGTCTGGGTTGTCTACAGTGATATCCAAACGAGCACCTGGGGCGTGGGTTTCGACGAATTTGCGTTTGGGTAAGTCGTTGCAGTCCGTGTACAAGAATAAGTCTACGTCAGCGAGGGAGCCGATAGGAATAGTGATTTCGATGCGATAGGTACCTGACGTGGAAGCAGTAAATGTAATCCAGTCGATGTCACCTATCATATGAAAAGTATGCGTCTGGGAGACATCGTCGGAACTGATAGGGTTGGCACTGGCGCAGTCATTATCGGGTTCATAGGCATCATCTGCGCCAGTGCCGGGTGGCTGTTCGGGGATATCGACAGGCGTGGGAAGGTTTGTTGGTGTGACTGTGGGTGTAAGCGTTGGGGTGGACGTTGCAGAAGGGGTGGGCGTAAGCGTTGGGGTCGGAGCGTTTGTTGGAGCGTTTGTTGGAGCGGGTGTTGTAGTAGGCGAATGGGAGGCAGTTGGTGTCGACGTTGGGGTTTGTTGATTGGCCTCGAACGGAGAGACAAGTACACGCATCAGAGGATCGCCTAGTAATAGGAATGTTTGGCGAACATCTTGGCAGCAACTTCCTGCATTTTTCAATACGTCATCATAGCCAGCATCCAATAAATTACCGATTCGAGTGGTCAATGGTTGAGTGGACCATAGAGTATTATGAAACCCTCTTTGGAGATGGTCCGTACCCGCTAAATGCGATAAACCGGACGTCCCCCAAGTGGCAACAGCACCTCCATTAGGCCGAAGAATCATACGTTCATCCAAAGTAGTACCAATAGTTGCGGGTTTTTGAAACTGAGATGTATAAGAGGTCATTGAGAGAGTGATAAAATATTTATCTATGTTATCGAGATGACCAATGTCATTGATCCCTAACAAACGTGGATCTGGTTTTGTTGTATCTGTTACTGCCCACTGCCAGTGATTAGCTGCCCCAATGTAGGTTACTAACCCAGCACCTTGGCTTAAGATGGAAATGGTATTCTCAAGTGCTTTGGTTGAGTCAGACTCACGCCATGATTCAACTCCACTTGAATCACTGATCTCTGGATGTGGGTCGTAGTAAACGCGCTTGATACTCATTTCATCTGGATGGCTGTCTATAATATCGTCTGCGAATTGAGCAAAGTTGCCGGCACCATTTTTAATGATAAGGCCTGTGTCTGTAACACGCTCAATAAAGTTATCAGCCAAGAAAACACTTGTACTGCGCCATTTTGCATTCAGATCGGTTGCTGTTTCATAATCAACAATCTTGTTGACAAGTATACTGGCTTCATTTGCCGTCTTAGCTGGCAGACGACCAATCTGAATATCAGTCAAAAAGTCTGGGTCCAACACTGTCACTAATGGATCTTCACCATGTAACTGTGCATAGCAGCGTTCACAAGATGTGCGTTTAATCCAATAATCAATCTCGGCCATATAAGGGGGAATATGATTGACATTGTTTTTGCTCAAATAATTCTTGGGGTCCTCTGTGCCGTCACCAATCAAAACCACTGAGGTGGGCGTCGGATTCCAACTACCCACCGCAAACCGGAGAAAATCACGAATGGCGTTGGGTGATACATGTCCATAGGACCATGTATCGTAGATATCCTGAACATCAATAAGCTTGACTTGATATCCCTGTGATTCGCGCAAATTGACTAATAGCTGCACTGCACTCAGAAAGTCAGCGGGTGCAATATAAAGGGCATCCGCCTCATCATCACTAGCAAACGTGATCCCAAAATGAGCAAGTACTTCTGGCTCAAACAGTGTGCTGCTGCCTGAAACAATGTAGTCTGCTATGGACGATGCTTCAAATACCGCATTTGTACCACCACCTGTTTCGATAATTATGGGTGCATTTGGCTCAGTGACATCATAAAGTACATGGTCACTCGGCAAAGCACTCAAGGTATATGACCAAAGGCCATCTATTCCAGAGAATGCCGCGCCCTGGCCACCAAAACTTAAGAAAACAGGTTGTTCCCAATATATTTTGTCAAAGACTAGCCCTGCTGAAAAATTTGGGTCAGGAATCAAACGTACTTGGCCTTCTGTTCCTTTAGTGGTCGTTGTCGTTTCAAGTTCCCAGTGTTGTTTGAATTTTCCCTCTGGGTCTTTCCCCTCTCGGCTGTCCCATATAAATGCAGGTAAGGTTTCGCCATCAACCATAAGTTCAAGTGTATACTCCGCGGCAGTATAAGCACTGAGTGCCATACGGAAGGTAGAATTGCCACTGGATGCCAGAGGCAATCTTGCATCAAATGTAATATCGAGGCTCGGATATTTAGATGGATTACCGACCTGTGTTGGTTCTGTTTGCATTTGCTTTGCGGACCAATAATCACCATCTGCACCTGCAATCAAAGAGGTATAATGTTGATTATCCTCCCAAAAACCCTTTTCGATGCCAATATTACGTGGTGGCGCATCAGTTGATGTGGGTGTATGCATACCCATACGTATCCCCGCACTGATGCCAAAGTCTAGCCAATAGATACTCTGTTGATTCCAGTAGTCACCAATCGAATCCGCATAGAAACGGATCACATCATCGCTGTCAAGTATGTTGTCGTTATCGTTGTCAATAATATGCAGGGCAACTTGTGTCCCCTTGTAGAAAAGTTGCAACCGACTCAAGTCCGGAATTGAAAAACCAGCATTGATGATCTTCTCGCCTGTCACCTCTTGAATGCCTGCGGAGGTGACAATAATCTTGGCAACACGATTATCTGCTAAATGATTGGTCGGCTGCACAGGCTGAATCGTCGAAGTAGTCAACCGCCCAGCGACACCCGCCGCTTGAACCGCATCCTCCCGATCCTCAACCAGCGTCACCCCATCAATTCTCACCTGACCACCAGACGCCACCATCACCTCACCCGCCTCCTCATAAAGTGGGCTAACCGCAATCACGGCAATACGCAGGTCCCGCATCCGCCCTTCACGCAACACAAAGACGGGTGCGGTTGGCAATGAGAGCGTTGGTTCTGGACGCAGTGCAGCGTAGGCAGCCAACTCGTCATCCAGCACAGGCATCTCAATCTCTGTTTCCTGCAACGTGCCTGCCCATTGGGTGGATTCGAGTGCGACGATGGTCGGCTCAATGGCGTCGTTGTGGCTTACATGCACGGTGAACAGTTGCATGGGTAAGTCATAGCCGCCATAGTCCACGATGTTCATGGTGTCGATGAGTGCGTCTGCGTTCTGCGCGCTACTCTGCCACTGAATGAGGGTATCGCTGCCCTCTTGGGTGATGGCAATCTCGTCAAGGGATGTTGATGTCGCCGACGAGACGCTGTTGGGTTGGCTGCCCCAGCACAGCCCGATGGCCGTGAGCATGAGTAGCCGGATTGCTGTTTTGAGTGTGTTCATGATTGCTTGCTCCTGTCCGTTAACATTAATGCTTGGTCAAACTTCTATCAAAATTAGGCCAGTCCACCTCGATCAATAAACACAGAAAAATCTGATTTTCCCGATTTAATTTTGATTTTGGTGTCGATGGTACCATGACGCCATCATCGCTATGCTCCGTGACGATGACAGTCTCGGTGAATCGGGTGTTTTTGCCGACAGTGAGCCAGTGATGAAGATGGGGTGAGGCTGCATCCGTTGTGTTAGAAATTCAGAATGGCTCCGAAATGGGTAGGACCGCACTTAAAAGGGGAATGTGGTCAGAAATAGACAAAAAAGCAAAGGGCGGCTAAAATAGATTAAGAGAAAAAGACTGATGAGGTCAGTCTAACAATCGTGATTGAAATAGGGGAGAAGAGATGGAAACGAA
>JBCCFC010000373.1:0-10526 GCA_039029935.1 Chloroflexota bacterium | reverse complement strand
TCAGAAGTCCAGCTATTTGATTTTGGTGGTATAAACGAACTACAATTTTTTTTGGAATCCATCAGCACGGCTCGCCGTTCCGTTGAACTTAAGGCTATCGGTATTATTCGTGATGCGGAATTAGATAAATCTGCCGCTATTAATTCTGTTAAATCAGCTTTGAATCATGTAAATTTTCCTATTCCAAATCAGCCGTTGGACATTGAATTTAGTGGAAGACCTGTTGTTTCATATTTAATTATTCCTCATGATAAACCAACAGGTTGCTTGGAGGATGCACTCCTTGCCAGTATTACTGACCAGAATTTGATGACCTGTGTGGATGGCTTTGTCGATTGTGTTGATCCCGATAACCAGCGTTCCAACTCTGATCGTGCCAAAATTGCTGTGCATAGCTTGATTGCTGCCAGCACTACACCGTCTATGACTTTGGGTGAAAGTGCCAAAGCGGGGTTGTGGAATCTTGAATCGGATTCGTTGCAGATTATGCTGGAATTCATTCGTAATTTGGTAAAGGCTGTGCCATCATGACAAATTACATAAATCAAGTCCCCCCACGAAACAGAACAGGAAACCGCACAGGCTACACCACAGGTAGCAATGCATCCGCCGCCGCCAAAGCCGCCACCATTGCATTGCTGACAGGCGAGTGGCTGAACGAGGTGACGATTTCGCTGCCCATTGGTGAAACCGCGACCATGAACCCAGTCGAGCAACAATTTGGCGACGACTGGGCCTATTGTTGTATGGTCAAGGATGCGGGCGATGACCCCGACGTGACACATGGGGCGTTAGTTTGCGCCAAAGTTCAACGCAGTTCACAGACGGGCATTCAGCTTGAGGGTGGTGTTGGTGTCGGGCGGGTGACGTTGCCAGGGATTGGGTTACCAGTCGGTGATCCGGCGATCAATCCTGTGCCACGCCAGCAAATCCGTGAGAATGTGCAGGATGCTGTGGATGAGGTTGCGCCTCATTATTTAGATGGGCAAGGGCTAGAGGTAATCGTCAGTGTGCCCGATGGGGAAACGTTGGCGGAGAAGACACTTAATGCGCGGTTGGGCATTCTTGGGGGCATCAGCATTCTGGGAACAACGGGCAAGGTCTTTGCCTATAGCACGGCGTCATGGCGAGCTAGTGTGATCCAAGCGGTAGAGGTGGCGGCGTTTAACAACTCGGCCAAGGTTGTGATGACAACAGGAGGGCGTTCTGAACGCTTTGCCATGTCGATTTTCCCTGAACTGCCGGATGTTGCTTTCGTGCAGTTGAGTGTCTTTACGGGCGCGGGATTGGAGACTTGTGTACGTCAGGGTGTGCAGTCGGCAGTCTTTGTGGGCATGATCGGCAAGATGATCAAAACGGCACAAGGGCATATGACAACGCATGTGGCAGGCAATCAGGTGGACTTTGATTTTTTGGCCCAGGTCTGTCGTGATACCAATGCACCTGATGAATTGACACAGGCAGTTACCCAAGCCAACACAGGACGGCACATGCTGGAGCTTTGTCAAGAACACGATTTTCTGACACCGCTACAACGCATCACCGAATTGGCGTTGGAACAATGTCAACACTTTGTTGAGGCGAAGGGTGGCAATTTAGCACTAGATGTGATTCTGATTGACTTCAACGGGCACATTTTGGGACGATCACGTGGACAGTCTCATTCAGATTTGCAGTCGATGTCCGCAACGCCATTGATTGAACGTCTTGCAAGTGATCCTGTGGCAGCCTATGATGACGATGAAGATGGACGCTATTTAACAAGTTGATAGTGGAGAGTTGAAAGTTGAAAGTTGATAGTGCTATCGTCATCATTGGGATGAGTGCAGCGGGAAGAGACGGATTGCCTAGCTTTCTGCTAGAAGCGATTTTGTCTGCCGATGTGTTGGTGGGTGGGCGGCGGCATTTGGGGTATTTTCCTGAGTTTAGTGGTGAATGCATTGCCATCACGAAATCTGTGGAAGCGATGGTTCCGCGTTTTCAGGAAGCGGTCGAGGCCGGACAACAGGTGGTTGTATTGGCCTCTGGTGATCCGCTGTTTTATGGCATCGGGGCTAGCTTGCGACGTTATTTTTCGTCTGAACAATTACACATCATCCCATCACCAACATCGTTTCAACTGGCGTTTGCCGCGTTGGCAGAACCTTGGCATGATGCAGCATTACTCAGCGCACATGGGCGTTCGCTTGAGGAGGTTGTTCGTCAGGCTATCGGTGTGACGAAGATGGCGATTTTGACGGATAACCAGCATACACCTGCCGTGATTGCACAGGCATTGATGGATGCCAACATCTCGTCAACATCGGCCTGTGCGGTCTGTGAAAATTTGGGGTCGTCGGAAGAGCGGATTGTGCGATCAACCCTAGCAGATGTTTCACAGGAGACCTTTGCACCGTTGAATGTGTTTGTGGTTTGGCACGAGGGTGTCAACGATTCGCAGCCCCGAATCGGGATTCCTGATAAAAAATTTGCGACATCCAATCATCAAATCACAAAACGAGAAGTGCGCTTACTGGTGTTGGCGGAGTTGGACTTGCAGCCAAACGAGGTGATGTGGGATATTGGGGCGGGTAGCGGGGCGGTAAGCATTGAAGCGGGGCGGATGCAGCCGAGGGCGTCGGTGTATGCAGTTGAGAAGCGAGATGCCTTTTTTGCATATATGCAAGAGAATTTGCAACGATTTCCTGCCCCCAATGTACGGTTGACATATGGGCTGGCACCCGATGCCTTCGTTGACTGGCCTGCACCCCATGCGGTGTTTATTGGCGGCAGCGGCGGACAACTCGAATCGTTGATTGAGGTCGTTTGCAAGCGGCTACACGTTGGTGGCCGACTGGTGATCAACCTTGCCACGATTGAGAATTTGGCAATCGCTCGGAAATTGTTACCAAACGCGACGATCAATCAGGTACAGTTGAGTCAAAGTGTGCCTATTTTGGAGATGATGCGGTTTAATGCGCTAAACCCTGTTTTTATGGTAAAATGGGTCAAATAGAATTGTACATTTTATCAGGCTATCGAGATAGACTTGGTTTTACTTAAAAGACAGGGAACCAGACATGGAATTAACAGCAGTTGGTCTTGGCCCCGGTGATCCAGAATTGGTGACATTAAAAGGGCTACGGGCCATTCAAGAGGCAGAATTGATTTTTGTCCCGCAAAGCAAGAAAAATGAGCGCAGTCGAGCATGGCGGGCGGCATTGCCCCATATTGATGAGTCGTGGCAAAAGGTCGTGGTGTTGTCGTTGCCGATGACACGCAATTCGGATGAGCTACATTCGGCGTGGCGTGGGGCGGCAGATGTGATTTTCCAGACATTTTTGGACACGAATTGCGAGAAGGGTGTCTATTTGTTGCTCGGTGATCCATTACTCTATGGCACGTTTATCTATATTTGGGACAAGTTATCGATTCAATATCCACAAATTGATGTTAATATTATTCCTGGCGTGACATCGTTTGCGACGGCAGCAACAATGGCAGGGATTCCGTTGGCAACGACGTCGGATCGGGTGGCAATTCTGCCTGCCAGTTATGAGACCAATCAGGAAACGTTGGCTCGACTTTTTGCGGATTTTGAAACAGTAATCTTGATGAAGGCTGGACCCGTTTTGCCCGAATTAATTTATGCATTGGATGAGATGAATCTGCTTGATAATACGATTTATGCGGAGCGGATTGGGATGCCAGGCGAACGCGTGATTACGGATTTACATGAATTACCTGTGCCTGTTGAGGCAACCAATTATCTATCTCTGTTAATTGTGCGTCAGAATGAAGACAAGGAGCAAGCATGATCATTAATCGTGCAACCAACGAGACCTGCCATGACGCCACTGGAACTGTCGTGGTTGTGGATGTTATGCGAGCATTCACAACAGCGGCCTATGCGTTTCATGCGGGGGCCAGTGAAATTTTGTTGGTGAGCAGTGTCGATGAAGCGTTTGCCCTGAAAGCGACCTATCCAGAGGCGTTGATCATGGGGGAAGTGCGTGGTCTGCCACCCGAAGGATTTGACTTTGGCAATTCACCACTGCCTTTTGAAACGCTTGAGTTAAATGGCCGACGATTGATTCAGCGGACAAGCAACGGAACACAGGGCATGGTGCGTAGCCAAAATGCGGATTTGCTGTTGGCAGGTGGATTTCCCACTGCAGGTGCAACGGCACGATACATCCAACAGCAAGCGATTTCGCCTGTCACATTTGTGATTACGGGACTTTCGGAGCGCACCGATGGCGATGAAGATGCGGCCTATGCAGATTATGTGGAAGCATTACTCCGTGAAGAATCACCAGACCCGCAACCCTATTTAAATCGGGTGCGTGACTCATGGCCTGGGCGTCTGTTTGCCAATCCAGATAAGCCTGATTATCCAAGCATTGATTTAGACTACGCAACGACGGTGGATGCATTCGATTTTGTGATGGCGGTGGAAAAAAAGGACGAATTGTTGATTATGAAGCGAGTTGAGTATTAGATGTACGATTACCAACCGACAGCGGGGACTGTTTATATCGTGGAAGCGGAACCTGATGCGCCAGACCCAATTGAGATTCGAAGGCGGGATATATTCAGTTCTATGAAGCATTTCCAGAAGAAAAAATTGTCGTGACACTGTTACGACAATTGAGTTGGAGCCATTTTATTGCACTTATTCCATTGAAGCAGCCTTTGCAACGTGAATTCTACGCAGAAATGTGTCGGGTTGAAGGCTGGAGTGTGCGTACACTACGGAAAAAGATTGGCTCCATGCTTTATGAACGTACGGCTCTATCCAAGAAACCGGATGAACTAGCGCGGCTTGAACTACAAAATCTGCGCGAACACGATATCCTATCACCTGATCTAGTCTTTAAAGACCCTTATTTTCTTGATTTTTTGGGACTCAAAGATTACTATCTGGAAAAAGACTTAGAAGATGCTGTTTTGCGAGAGATGGAGTCCGTTCTGCTGGAATTCGGTGATGGCTTTGCTTTTTTGGCACGACAAAAGCGGATTCAAATTGATGGCGATGATTTTTATATTGACTTGCTCTTTTACCATTGTAGGCTAGGAAGATTAATCGCGATTGATTTGAAACTGGGTGACTTCAAAGCCGAATACAAGGGACAGATGGAGCTTTATCTTCGCTGGTTGGATAAATATGACCGTCAGCCAAATGAAGCATCTCCACTAGGCATTATCCTCTGTGCAGGCAAAAAGGAGGAGCAAATCGAACTACTGGCATTAGATGAGTCAGGTATTCATGTTGCAGAATATCTCACTGTATTGCCCTCCAAAGAAACCTTGCAGCAAAAATTACAAAGTGCCATCAAACGTTCTCGGATACGTCTGGAAAGTGGCTCTTCGTAAACTTGAAAAAGTACAATCCCATCAGCTATAAATCTTTGCACAAATCGCTGAATGTGTAGACAATAAAGGAACTAATCAATTACTATGCTGCCTATCACAAAATCTTGGCGGGTGGTAATGAAAAAAAGTTGCCGAGAAGAGGTGATTTATTGATTATGAAACGAGTTGAGTGTTAAATGTACGATTACAAACCGACAGCAGGGACTGTTTATATCGTCGGGGCAGGGCCTGGTGCGCCAGACCTGATTGCCATTCGTGGACGGGACATCATCGCCCAGGCGGACCTTATTCTCTATGCCGACAGCTTGGTGGAGGAGAGCGTGGCAACCTTGGCGCGCAAGCCTGATGCAAAGATTGTTGCGTCGTCCAGTCTGAATCTGGGCGAAATCATGGACCTCATGGTCGAGACAGCGCAGGCAGGTGGTGTTGTCGCGCGAGTACACAGTGGCGACCCAGCACTCTATGGCGCGACCCATGAGCAGATGGCGATTCTCGAAGACCATGACGTTCCCTATGAAATCGTCCCCGGTATCACGGCGGCATTTGCAGCCGCAGCACTGCTCAAAACCGAATTGACTGTGCCCGATGTCGTACAGACCATCATCCTGACCCGCACCGCTGGGCGCACCACCATGCCCGAAGGTGAAGACTTGCGTACCTTGGCCGCGTCAGGCTCATCGCTGGCGATTTACCTAAGCGTGACGCGCGTCCAACGCGTGATTGACGATTTGCTTGCCAGTGGCGCCTACCAGCCAGAAACACCAGTGGCTGTGCTGCATAAAGTCACATGGCCGGATGAGAGCTATGTAACAGGAACGTTGGCCGATATTGTCCCCAAGGTGCGAGCGGCTAAATATACACGTCATGCGTTAATCTTAGTTAGCCCTGCGCTTGATCCCAAACTCAAAGGCGAAGATAGACGGACCAGCAGCCACCTCTATGATAGCACCTACACCCATCGTTTCCGCAAAGCCGAGAACTTTACACGCGGCAAGGAGCGCAAGGAAGCCGAGGGTAAAGTTGACGGTGTTGTTGCAGGGGAGAAACATCTCGCCAGTGCGATTGAACGCGCGGGGACAGCCATCATTGGCATTACGGCTAGAGGTTCGGGGTTGGCAATTGAGTTGGCCCAAGATTTACCAGATGACTTATCAGCGATGGCCTATATGCCCGACAAATTTACCATTGATGCAGAGGATGGGGAACCGCTTCCCTATGAAGAGTATGCTGGCTCTGCATTGGATGAAGTGCGGCGTCACTGGGCAACCCATCAAAACTTGATCTTGGTGATGGCAACGGGTATTGCAATTCGGGCAATTGCCCCGCTTCTGGGTCATAAAGCAAGTGATCCTGCTGTCATCTGTGTGGATGAAGTTGGCAGATCGGTCATTCCCTTGATTGGGGGGCATCAAGCCAGAGCCAACGATTTGGCCGAGACAATCGCCTCCTATACAGGTGGTTATGCTGCAATCACGACAGCCAGTGATGTACAGGGCAAGCCTGCGTTAGACTTGCTGGGATGGGAATTGGATTGGCGAATTCAAGAGGATAGCCCACTGACACATGCAAGTGCGGCGTTGGTGAACGATGAGGTAATCGGTGTTTTTATCGATGTGGTGGACAGCTATCGACCAACGGTTGATGAAGAGCTAGAGGATATGCTTGAAGATGTGGATAATCTTGTGCTGGTTGAAAGCTTAGATGAACTTGATGTCGATACATATGTAGCCGGACTGATCATTACCGACCGTCCATTAAGCGGTCATCATCTTCATCTAGCAGCAAAATCAATCATCTACAATCCACCATCATTGGTCGTCGGTATCGGCTGTCAAGCGGGCGTACCTATTGGGGAATTGTCCTATGCTGTAGAACATGTCTTTTATTATGAGAACTATGATTTGAGTTGTATTGCCGCCTTTGCAACGGTGGACCTCAAGCAAAACGAACCAGGGTTACAGCGGTTAGCACAAGCCTATAGGGTTCCGCTGGAGATTGTCTCGCAAGAAACATTACAGTCATTGGACGCGGCTGATTTTAGTCCGAGTGCTGCCCAAGAAAAATTCAACCTACCTGGAGTGGCCGAGCCATGCGCCTCGGTCGTCGGTGGTGGCGATGTGATTGTCAAAAAGCAAAAATTTGAACGTTGTACTGTTGCCGTAGCCAGTGTACGGCAATAAAGTAAATCAAAATCAAAACTTCACACAGGAGAAACGCTATGAACCGCTCGTTGATGGTCATTATTGCCGGGTCTGTCATGGTCATGCTGAGTATGGGCACACGCCACGCGTTTGGCATTGCCCAGATACCCATCACGCTGGATTTGGGTACAGGGCGTGAAGTCTTTAGCTTGGCAATGGCATGGCAGAATATCTTTTTTGGCATTCCCATTGCAGGTATTTTAGCCGACCGCTTTGGTGCCCGCACAATGGCTGTTGGTGGCGGCATTTTTTACGCAATCGGGATTCTTTTGGCCTCTATGACGACTACTGGCACGATGTTGTACATCACGCTCGGTGTCATTATTGGTCTTGCCCTCAGCGGCACAACCTATGTTGTCGTTCTCGGTGCGGTAGCGCAGGTTGTTCCCGCCGAGCGACGTACATCCACCTTTGGGTTCATCACCGCTGCTGGTTCCTTTGGCACATTCGCGCTTGTGCCATTAATCCAATGGCTGGTGACAAGCTTTGGCTGGCGCACAGCATTCGTCATGATTAGCGGACTGGTGGGTTTGATGGTGCTACTGGCCTTGACATTCCCCGGAAAAACCAAGGATGATTCGCAAAAAGTAGCCGATGATGGTTCGGGGACAATGGTAGAAGTGCTGAGAAAAGCACGTTCTCATTCAGGCTATCTCCTGTTAATCGCAGGATTTTTTGTCTGCGGATTCCACGTTTCATTTATTGGCGCACATTTACCCGCCTTTCTTGCCGACAACGCCATTGCGCCAACAGTCGCGACATTGGCCTTCTCCCTGATTGGTCTATTCAATATTTTCGGGTCATCTCTCTTTGGCTTTATGGGCGATTATTACCGTAAGAAGTATCTGCTCAGTTTTCTCTATTTTGCCCGTTCTGTTGTCATCGCCCTCTTTATTTTTATTATTCCCCTTACATCAACCACTGCCCTCATCTTTGGCTGCGCCATCGGCTTCTTATGGCTGGCAACCGTGCCATTGACCAGCGGGACCGTCGCCCAAATTTTTGGCGCACGCTATCTGGCAACGCTTTATGGCATCGTCTTTTTCAGCCACCAAGTCGGTAGTTTCTTAGGCGTGTGGCTCGGTGGCCGGCTCTATGACACAACAGGCTCGTATGATGTGGTGTGGTATATGGGCATTGCATTGGGTATTTTTGCGGCAGTCGTGCATCTGCCGATTACAGATAGTCCAGTGAAGATTAGCGAAGAGGTCGCAGTGGCAGCCGCATAGGAGATATGCGTATACGTGAGCGTTCAGGGCGGGTGAGAAGAATCGTCAGCCAGTGTTGGAAGCGATTATCATGAATTATCCAACAATGTCCGCCGAATAGTACCACCGAATGAATTCGGCGTCTGTTAGGCAAAGTATGCTGAAGCATACTAGGGCTTGACCCAATCTAATATGCATTAAAAATTTGAGAAAAACATGTTATCACTCATTAGTATCGGTCCAGGCGACCTAAATTACATGATTCCTGCCGCCAGCCAAGCCCTACAAACCGCCGACATCATCATCGGCTACCAATTTTACCTCGACCAGGTGCAGCATATGCTAAACGACCAACAGCGCATGATCACCAGTCAGCTAGGCAGCGAGATGGATCGTGCCGAGCAAGCAGTGGCGTTGTCACAAGAGAGACAGCATGTCGCCATGATCAGCAGCGGCGACATCGGCATCTATGCTATGGCAAGCCCGATTTTTGATGTATTGCGGGCGCAAAATTGGGCTGGTGAGAATCCAGAAGTCCAGGTCTATCCGGGTATCAGTGCCATTCAAGCTGCCTCCGCCCGTCTAGGCGCACCACTCGGTCATGATTTCTGCACCATCAGCCTCAGTGATCTGCTGACGCCTTGGCCCGTGATCCAAAAACGAGTCCGTGCCGCCGCATGGGGTGATTTTGTCATCGGCTTCTATAACCCCCGCAGCCGCAATCGCCACTGGCAACTCGGTCATGTCGTTGGTATCCTGCTCGACTACCGCAGCCCTGACACACCCGTCGCCATCATCCGTAACGTCACCCGCCCTGATGAGCAGATTACCGTGACGACACTGGGCGAGTTCGACCCAATACAGGTGGATATGTTTACGTTGGTGCTGGTCGGTAACAGCCAGAGCTATGCCATTGGTGGTGGGATGGCAACACCAAGAGGATATACATCAGGTAATGACGATGTAGCCAACAGTACCGAGGCAACTCCAGTGCGTGAAACATCCAAACTTTACCCAATTTCACTGGTAGGTCTAGAAAATTCATTGGCCGTTGTTGTTGGCGGTGGTCCAGTAGGTACACGCAAGGTACGAGGGTTGCTGAAAGTTGGTGCTAAGGTAAAAGTCGTTAGCCCAGAGATTACACCTGCGTTACAGATGTTGGTGGATGACAGCAAAGTGCAATGGGTGCCACGCGCTTATCAAGGGCTTGATTTGGCAATGGCGAAAGTCGTCTTTGCGGCAACGAATCAACGGCTAGTGAATGCAGAGATTGCACATGATGCGCGATTGGCAGGTGCATTCTGCAATGTAGCCGATGCACCGGATGAAGGCGATTTTTATGTGCCAGCCGTATATCGTCATGATGGCATGTTGGTGGCAGTAAGCAGTGAGGCAGGGAGTCCGCGTCGGTCGGTGAAGTTGCGGGATGAGATTGGTGGGTTGTTGGGAGGTGAATGATGATTACTGGGATTGAGATCAATAATTTTCGCTGTTTTGAGAAGAGTAAAATCAATGGGTTTGGGCAGGTGAATTTGATTGGGGGGCAGAATAACATTGGGAAGACAGCTTTGTTGGAGGCGATTTATTTAGCGGGATCATTTGGGTATTATAACAAGATACAGAACCTATTAACGTTAAGAAATTTTTCTGATGAATTTATCAAAAGGAATCCTGAACAAATATGGGATTACTTTTTCTATAATCAAAATAGCAATAGTCCAATTTTTATCAAATCTCATAATTCAGATAGTTCTGTTAGATT
>JBCCFC010000372.1:0-10532 GCA_039029935.1 Chloroflexota bacterium | reverse complement strand
CTCGAATCTGACAAAAGAAACGAAGCTAATCGTTTTTCATAATTAATTCCAGTCGAGGTGGCTTAGCTCTAGTCTGTGGAGATCTATTCCTAAAGACTCCGGTTCGACTCCGGGGCTGCCTTGCATTTTTGTATTCAATTATAGGTAGTTAGATAGGGATTAGTACAGAGGTCTGTCCCACCACAGTGCAGTCTTCATGGGCAGAGAGCATAGCACTTAAGCTGGCACGGGTCAATACATCGTTTGAGATAATCAAAATGCGTAACATGTCATCAAAAATACTACAAGAGCCGCTGCCAGACAGTGAGCCAATGCGCAAAGGAGCCATCTTTTCCGAAGACCGCACCTATCGCTATGCCCTCTGGCGTGTTTGGGATGAATTGGGTCCACAGGTACTATTTATTGGGCTAAACCCATCAACCGCTGATGAAACCGTTCCAGCTCTAGCTTTCACTTTCAGGTCGTAAGCGATAGAGAATCAAGCCAAATAACCCCGCTGCGGCCAACCCATTGACCAAATAGAGGGTGTTGGGTCCAAATACGTCAAAGATAACCCCGCCTGTAATCGGTCCAATGGCGGTTCCAGCGGCCATATAGGCAGAACTTAAGCCCAGAGATTCACCAATTTTACGTGGGTCCGCGCGTTTGGTCACAAGGCTGCTAATGTTCGGTTGGAGTAGCCCAATCCCTACAGGCATCGGCAATAGTGCCAAAATCATAAAAATCAATGCACCATACCCTCTGTTTTCGTTGGGAGGCAGCAATGCAAGTTGTGCTGGGTCAATCTCGGCGATATTCGCACCCGTTTGCTGGGACAATTCAGACAGCATGGCTTCCTGCGAATACCAAGGCACAGCTTGTTGGGGCGTGAAGCTGGTCAGCAAAAATCCCAACGCAAATAGGGCTAACCCCCAGAAGACCAGTCGTCGTTCACCAAAACGTGTATTGAGTGGGCCGACTAGCCCGCCTTGGATAATGGCAAGGATGACACCAAATAGGGTGAAGAAGATCGCGCTCCCCAAGCTGTTTAAGCCGAGCAAATTGAGGACAAAGGGTGCAAACGTTGCTTGAAATGAGCCAAAAATGGTCTGATAGAGCAACACAAGCATAAATAGCACACCCAGCTTGGGATCCGCCAGCGATGTCACCATGCGTCCCAAGTTGTGACGTCTTACGGGGCCTTGGCCGCGCTTTTCAGGTGATAGAGTTTCCTCGAATATAAAGCTGGTCAGGATAACGCTGGTCAGGGCAAAGCAGGCAGCCATGAATGCAGGTGCGCTGTAGTTGTTGCCACTGAGTCGCAGGGCAACGCCACTCAATGCGGGACCAATGACAAAGCTGATGCCAAAAATGGCTCCGATTAAGCCCAACCCCTTGGCACGGTTTTGTGGTGATGTGCTATCGCTAATCGCCGATTGTGCGGTTGACATATTTGCACCCGTGATGCCATCAATGACACGTGCGAGGAAGAGCATCCACAGACTTGTGGAAAATCCCAGCACCAAGAGACTACAGAATGTGCCAATTTGGGCAATGGTCAAGACCCGTTTTCGTCCAAAGCGATCTGAGAATCCGCCAAGGATGGGTGCAAAGATAAACTGCATCAATGGATATACTGAAAGCAAGACGCCAATCATCGCGGGGCTGGCGTCAAAGGCAATGGCATAAAAGGGCAGGATGGGAATGATAATCGTTAGTCCCATGACATCGACAAAGACGATGACCAGAATGGGCAATAATCGTCGAAAGTTGAGTTGATCAGGCTGGCTGCTATCTTGTGTAGTCAATCCATTTTTCCTTTGTGTGTCGGTTTTGTAGGTTTTAGTAGAAAAATTCAGGTGTATTGATTTTCCAGACACCCTCTTCGCGAATCACCGTGACTGAGCTGCGGTAGCTCCACGTGTCACCACCGCCAAACAAACCACCGCCGCTGTAGGTATCCAACTCAAAAATGACAATGGCTTCATCAGCGTCATCCGCCCCCTGCTGCACATCGGCAATCCGTAGACGACGCGGGCGTTCATCTAACATACGATTCCCACCAAAAGGACCATAGCTATCTTTGCCCGCATCCTCAATGACGTCCGTTGTAAACTGTTCCTTCGCTTTCAACAAATCTCCTTGATGGAAAGCAACAAAGGCATTTTGAACAGGCGCCGCTGGTGTATCATCCTCAATATAGGTTAATGTGTTGGTGGTATTGCCGTCGCTCCGCTGCACAGTAATGACAGCAGCCACCATCAAAATCAGAACAATTCCAATGACCGCCCATGTGAACGTGTCTATTTTGAGTTTCATGCGATTTCCCTCGATCCAAATTCGTAGGTCATTGTTATCAGTGGCACATTTATCTCAAGTGTCACGCTGATAGCGATGACCGACGATTGCACAAACTATCTACGATTGCACGTAACCGTTCACTTCCCTCCGCCGGCTGAGCCTGTCGAAGCTGGTGCGCCCCCTTCGACAGGCTCAGGGGGCTGAACAGTTACGATTGCGCAAACTATCAATTGTTAATTTGCATCCGCGCTGGCTGTAAATTCACTCATTTCAAACGAGGCGTCGGTTCGGCCATCGGTGAACTTGTAAAGTGGGTAGGGCGTTTCTGTGCCAATCCATGCGCGAATCTTGGCATCGGACAGCGTAATCTCTGTCTGCCAAGTGTTAAAGGTCCCAGCGGGAACCGTGACCTCTTCTTGTCCACGCACAACCAGTTGGACACGCTCCTGTGTTCCAGCAATGGGGAGAAAGCTGTTGATCCGTGTTGCATACCCTTCGGCCAGCGGCAACGAGCGCACCAGTAAAAGTAATGTACGATAGTCCCGTGAATTGCTCGGAATTTGCACACGTTCATAGGTTGTGACATCGCGGTAGGTTGTTAGTTCGAGGTCCACTTGTCCGTTATTATAGGTGGCTGCGACCTGCTCCTGTCCCCGTTGGCTACCTCGTATAAGACGTGAATAGATCGGGCGAATCCCTTTTTGAGTCACTTCCACCATAAGTAGTTCTGTGCCGTCCGGCGCGGCCACATCGCGAATAATCGTCCAGCCCACATCGCGCGCAGGACTATTCTCAATGTGGCTTCCTGTATGAACGCTGATAGTGGCATTCCCTGCAAACTCACCAGACCTATCGAGTACACGGTATAGACTGATTTCACCGTTCTCCCAAGGGGCATCGTTGGGAATCATGGGCTGCACATCGGGCTGCCCACAGCCAGCGAGCAAGCCAATAATTAGGATTAAACATAAGCAACTAAAAATATTTTTGAGATGGTTCATAGTCCTCTGATTCATGAATAGGTACAAGCATTCATTACTTGTGTCAATAGTGGGTCTATTATAGGGCATCTATATAAATTTCCAAAGAGCCAAGTGGTAGTGTATCACTCAAATTGGTGAGGCATCAGCAGGCTATCATACGCATCTTTGTTTCTCGTTCGTATAGGAAAAATTGCGGAGTTAGGCAATCTCTATTGCCGGATTTCTAGTGTACGACCCGCACTAGAGAGTGCTAGACTCCGCAATTTTTTTATAGTGCTCAACGGTCAATCACAGGTAAAAACAAATAATAGACATTGCGTACCAACGACATATCCAAGTCTATGACCAGCGGCGGCACACCCACAATGGGGCTAACAACACTGTCGTAGCTCTCCGCTTGCACAGTGACATACCAGCAACCTTCGGCCACACGCCACCCAAAGCGGCCATCCGTATCGGCGCGTTGGGTGCGCACGGCAGGCAGGTAGCGTAACGTGCCATTGGTGCGATCTACAGCGGGGTTGACAGGCACACCGAGTTCGGTTGGGGCTGTCTGTTGCCAACGGCCATCTTGACGTGACAGCACGGTCTCGCACGTATCAACATCGTTATCATCGGGTCCTGTTTGTGGTCGCCAGCCGGGTACTTCATAGAGTGTGACGATGGCGTTGGGGATGGGTTGCCCGCTTTGTGCATCTGTGATCTGACCGCTAGGGTCAAAGAGAACCGTCAGTACACCCGTCTGCTCCTGTAGTGTTTGCGTAGGGCAGATGACTTGGATATCCATGTCATAGGTTCCCTCTTCGGTTAAGTGCGCACTAGCATCATTGCTTTCATCGTTGACCATCAATGTCACAGCATACCAAAAACCATCTGCATTCGATTGCGGATTATTTGCCTCAAGGCTCATGGCAAACGTCTGCCCATCAATCATCAAGTTAACTGCCTCTGGGACAACACTATCGGGACATGAGACTTGATGACGCAGGGTAATCTCGCTATCCTCCCAAGTGGTGACATCAAGCTGGTTGGTGGATGGCTGCTCAAAGACCGATGCTTGACCAGAAATCTCGGTTTGGCCGACATCGGCAATGTTGAGTACGGCGTCAATGCCATCTACCTGCTGGAAAGGCTGGAGGGCAATGCGCAGTGCATTGTTGATATTGTCCGTATCACCATAATATTCGTCGATGTGCTGGGCAAAAGGATCGTGGAAGTAGAGCGTATAGTCACCCGCAGGCAGATTGACAAAACGGTAGTCACCTTGGCTATCGGTCTGTGTTTGACGAATAAACGCCCATGAGCTATTTGATATGTCATTTGATGCATTGTATGCATAGAGTTCAACCGTCACACCCGTCAATAACGCTCCTGCACTATCAACAACGCGGCCACCAAATGAGCTTGCCATAATCGGTGTTGGGCTGGGCATCGGTTGCATTGTAGGTGTCGCTGTGGGTGTTGGTGGGCTGATAATCATAGCAGGGGCGGGTAGCGTTGGCGTCGGTGTTGCCGTTGGTGTGGCGATGGATGGTGTTTGCCCAAAGTAGAGTTGGGTAAAGCCGCCTGACTGCCATTGATGGCTATCGCGCAGCATTGTGTTGTCTACACGAAATTGAATCCGTGTCCCTTCTTCAATATCATTGGCTGGAATCTCCAAACGGAACAATCCCATTTCGTCATCATTTGTGAAGGTTTGAGTGATTGCCACAACGACGCCATCCACCAATGCATCAATCCGTGTGCCATCGGCAGCGGGCGCATCATCAAGAAGAATCTGCCCCCAGAATAGATGCGGTAAACGGGCAAAAGAATCGGGTGCTTGGGTGGCAGTGGGCATGGGCGATGGTGTTGCGGTTGGGTTGGCTGTTGCTGACGGGATAGGTGTTGAGGTTGGTGTAGGAGTGCTTGGTACAACACGGCAATCAAATGTTGGCGTTATGATAAAGGGGATATAGTCGATGGCTGTGCCGTTGTTGATGCCGTCACCTGTGCCGACACCCTCTTCAGCGGGACCACTGACCGCGCCCCACCAATTGTTGTTGGCGTTGATGATATGACCGTTTGCGCCACTGGCCGTGTAAATCGCCGCACCTGACTGGGCATCGTTCTGTGCAAGACAACTTTGTGAAATGGTGACCTCATTATCAACGTTATTGCTACTTGATTGATAGAAGATTGCGCCACCATTGCCATTAGAGGCCAAGTTGGTTTGCAGGTTGCTCGTGATAATCTCAATACCACTCCCCGTCGAGTGCAGCCCACCACCATCGCCAAAAGCCATGTTGTGTGAAACAGAGCTGTTGTCTACTTGGAGGTCGCTGTCTTCTACGACAATGCCACCACCATTCCCACTGGATCGGTTGCCATCAATCGCGCTGTTACGTATCACAACAGCGTTCGTATCCTTGACAAAGAGTGCCCCGCCCATGCTTGCCGCCGTATTGGAAACAATGGCACTCTGTTCGATGTGGATGGTGTTGGCATCTATCGCATAAATCGCGCCACCGTCGCGGGCGTGGCTGGCTTCGATACGGCTATCGACCACCGTCAGACTGGCGTTATTGCGCATAAAAATGCCACCGCCACTGTAGAGTGTATAGGAGGGATTATTGGCAATACCACCCAAGACATGCATATTCTGTAGAGTCAGGTGTCCATTATCGACATGAAAAATCCGACATCGGGGTGGCAAGGCACTGGCAGCAACCGTCCCATTTTGGATGGTGACATTGCTGGTGACAGAGGGCAGACCATTTAGCCCGTCCACCTCATATGGACAGGTCGTTAGAAGGAGAGAGGCGTCATTGAGATAAATGATGTCTGCCCCATCCCCGGCCGGACAGGCATTGGTTGCGTTGTCGCTGTTGGCCGCGGTAATGGCATCGGCAAGTGTGCAGGTATCGTCAACTGTAATGCTGGCAGCATGGAGAGGTTGTGTTGACAGCCCTGTTAAAGCCGTTGCCGTACACAGCAAAGACACGCTCAACGTTGCCGAGGCAATTCGTTTCCATACGCTGGAAGAAGTTGTTTTGAATTTCATTATCTTTTGTGTGTCCAAATCACACGGATGGCAAGAATCGTCCTCAGCATGGGATAACGCCTATCTTACTCATCCTCTTGATAAGGAAGATACCGCCAAAATACGTCAGGGGCTTGGATATCCATTGCACAGTTAATCAAACTACTCAATTCATCTACATCGTCGATATCTGCCAAACGCGTTTCGACTTCTTCAACAAAAGTGTCATCCACTTGGAAACGGTGTTGTAGCATCTGTACAATTGTCTGGCGCTTACCCTTCAAGACACCTTCTTCAATGCCCTGCTCAATGCCTTCTTCGCGGCCTTCTTCGCGGCCTTCTTCACGACCTTCTTCACGGCCTTTCACTATTCCTTTCTCAAAACCAACTTCTTCAAAATGTGTCATGTACATCATCTTTTGATTTTCCTCCATTGCGTTCCATTCATATTTAAATTCTTGTTGCAATTCATCTGGCAAAGCCATCATCCAATCGACAAAACGCATCAATCGGATAACATCCGCACGGTTCATCCCGCGTTGATAAAGCTGGCGAATCATCCAGATTTTCCAGCGAAGTCGCTCTCGCAGGTCAGGCTTGGTTTCCATCGTTTTGAGGTTTGCCATTGTCACCACTGCAAAGGGATTGGGGTTGTTCATCAACTCGTCCCATTTGTCTTTGTACTCAAGCAACTTCTTCATCATGAATTTGAAGTGGATTGAGTATCCCCAAAGTGAATCTTTGTATTCGGTGGGCTTCCAGTCGGGGTTTTCATCGGTCAAAATAGCGATAGAGACCACGCGGATTTTGTACTTGTCAAAAATGCGATAGTTGTAGATGTACATGCGTTGTGCATAGTCAGCCTCCCAAGAGCCTTGAATTTCGACATGCACCAACACATGCAAGACATCCCCTGTTTTGAGCCACAGTTTAACCAGTTTATCGGCATATCGCCGTCCTGTTTTGGCATCGCCAACAATTTGTTGTAGCTCCTTGTCCAGAAACTGAAATCCTCGACTCCAATCGATGGAGTCATAGATATCGGGGAAAAAGAAGAGGATAAACTGCGGAAAGTATTGCTCTAAGATTTCTTTCCAAGGACTGTCATAATCAGCCTTGAAGACCTTCTCCTTCTGATTATCCTGTTTTTTTCCGCTGGATTCTGTGTGACTGGTTTCGGTTTGATTCTGTTTTGTCATGGATTCCTCGTTATGTGTT
Organism: Chloroflexota bacterium; assembly: GCA_039029935.1. Lineage (GTDB taxonomy): Bacteria > Chloroflexota > Anaerolineae > Caldilineales > Caldilineaceae. Next base: position 3,029 of record JBCCFC010000372.1, on the reverse strand, counting down.
ACCACTATGTTTGCAGTTTTTCTGAGTACTCAGAAAAACTGCAAACATAGTGGTTAAGACAGCATATGCAAAAAGGTAGTATAACTGATTTGAAGTCAACGACAAAAACAGAACATCTTAGCGGCAAAATCAACATGCTATTGATTTAAAAACCTGAGTCGTGTCTACTATCATTGCACGAAGGTCATTATATTGAATTTTGTTCTCTATCCATGCTGTGTAGAACAAACAAGGACAACCCTATCCTCATTTGTTCGACACACTTATGGCACTTTGTTCGACAGACACTGATGGCAAACAGACTTATACTGGTTGGTATAAGGGCATACAAGCTCAAACATAAAAATCACAAATTAATCCAAAAGCATCGGAGTAATCAAATGCAAAACAGTCAAGTACAGGATAACGTGCTTAATACAGTGAGTTTACCATACAATGTCATTCCAACACCAATGGTTCTTAGAACACGTGGTGACGAGACATCTCTCGTAAGAAATCTTGCCGAAACCGCTGGTAGCAATACAAAACAGACAGAACTTATGGGAAGCATTGTGACCAGTCCAGACAAACAGGGGGCACTGGCAATGGTCGCACCCTATCCACAACCAACACAGATTGATGGCCGTCCAGCCGTATCTCTACTTGTTCAAACACAAAGTGCAAGTGCAATGCCAGAGATATGCACGTTGCATTTTCATGTACCAAATAATTCCAAACAGCTTGCACTTTCTGTAGGCCCTGTAACAGCACCTGGCGTATCATTTACATCTCAGGGAGCGCAAATCAAAACAATTCTATTGGATGTGGGGCCTGGTGCAGTTAGCATCGGTACAAATCAACAGCATAGCCCAACAGGTGCGGAGCTAGATAGCAATTGGTCACAGGTTCTAGATATAGCCAAAAAAGTTGCCCCTGTTATTGGTAATGCTGGCATTGAAATCTATCATCAGCTAGCGAATAGTTCAGAATCAAATAGCTTTTGGGGAACAGTGGGTAGTATTGCCAAGGCTGCTGCACCCATTGCGCTCAGTCTGCTTGCATAACCAAAACGCTAAAAAATAGTATCGGAGGTTGCCAATCCGATACATATATTGCTAATACCCGACACTATTTTATACTTTCCTATATCACGATAAAAAAACAGGAAAATATTGATGACGAACAAACTTGATAACACACAACAGAATCTACTTTTTAGTTTTCTTGCCAATTACGCTGCAATGCATGCAAGTGAGGGTTCAACTCACGTTCAAGATATGATTAAAACGGTTTTGCGTAACAATGAAGATTATCTAATCGGACATAAGTGGGAGATTGTATGGGGGCCTAGCTTCTTTTCTGTCACAGGTCCAGAACAGAAGACTGCCGATAACACGATGTTTGTTCTATATGACTCGACACACCAACAATATCTTATTGCCATTGCAGGGTCACTGACGGCGTTTGACTGGATTATTGAAGACCTTATGGTCGTGACAACGTCTCGTTGGTCATATGGACAACCGCCACAAAATGCCAATGTTGCCGATGGTACATTGGTGGGGTTAGAAAGACTGAAAGAACTGACAGCCCCCAGTTCTCAGAGTACAGGGGAACAAACATTGGCAGAATTTTTGTCTGCGCAAGTTGCCCAGAGTGGCGGGCCAATTGATGTGACTGTGACAGGTCATAGCCTTGGCGGGGCCTTGTCACTTGCCGCTGCGCTGTGGTTGCGTGATACGATGAGCGAGTCAGATGCGACGGTGTCTGTCTCTGCGTTTGCAAATCCGACAATTGGCAATGATGTACTCGTCAACTATCTGGAACAGCGACTGCCAAATCATCAACGTGTTTGGAACACAATGGATATTGTGCCGCATGTTTGGAGTACAGACCTAATAGATCAAATTCCAAATTTATATACCAAATCAGATGAAATTCCAGATGCATATGTCTTTGCTCTTGGATTGGCTTATTCAATAAATCACATTGTTAAGGATGAACACTATGAACACACCTCATCACAGGTAGATAAACTCGTTGGACGTTTCAATCACAATATCGTAAACCCAAACGAGTGGTTCTATGAGAATTACTATCACCAAGTCTATTATCAGCACATCAAGGCCTACATGGAACTGCTGCATATTCCGCATTTACTGACAGACGAACAAGCAGATTATCAGCACTTTATCCAGAGTATGTGGCAAGAAAAAGAGGCTATCTATCGCGAGAAGGTACAGGTGCTTGTTAATGAAGGGGAATCCCTGGAGAAAAGTTAACAGAATCATAGAGGATTATGGCCTGTTAAAACAAGATATGGAATGGTGATGAAATAACGTACCCATCTCGGTAAGACCCGCACAGTTACAGTGAGTTGGTATTTACCAGTGGTAGTACTGCTTGTAACCAAAAAAAATGAGTTACAAGGGTCCTCTGGCCAGGCAGATTACGCGGCATTTTTTAGAGTAATTAGCCCATTTTCTGCCAACTCATTGTAAGCACGGGGCGTACTCACTGAACTTGTGAACGTTAAATAATCACGATTCCTATAGAGAATGGGTGCAGGCCGATAATTTTGGGCACAATCATTGGCTTGTACCCTTTTTTTGTTCTGGAGACTACAAAAATTTATCAGGGAGAAGCAATAATGAGCAAAATTCGCGTTATTTTAGCGGACGACCACAAAATAGTACGCGAGAGCATCGCGAAAATGTTAGATGCATCATCAGGGATTGTGATGGTTGGTCAAGCGACCGACGGTTATGAAGCATTGCACTTAATCCGCGATTGCCAGCCAGATGTTGCGCTTCTCGATGTAAGTCTTGCGAAGCTCAATAGCTTAGAATTGATTGTACGCATACGTCAAGAGTGTCCAACAACACGGGTACTGATGCTATCGATGCATAACAATATTTCCTATGTAGTTCGCCACAACATCGACAGGGCCTGAAACCACAGGGCTCTCATCAGCTCTGTGTCCACAGGGGTCTCATCAGTTCCGTGTCATGAGGGATGTAGCACTACAATCTCCGGAGGGTGACGAAGCG
>JBCCFC010000371.1:0-10546 GCA_039029935.1 Chloroflexota bacterium | reverse complement strand
ATAATTTTCATAGCCGGATTGCTCTGGTGGCAACGCTTCTGGAATGTTGGGAACCCCCGCCAGATGATTATCAACCCCTGTCAGCAACATGGCCCGTGAGGGGGCACAGCTAGGAGACGTGTGATAGTTGGAAAACTTCACCCTCTGATCGGCTAGGCGATCAAGGTTCGGCGTATCTATCTCACTGCCGTAGGCCCCCAAGTCGGTATACCCCAGATCGTCAGCGAGAATGACGATAACATTCGGTCGCTGTGATGGTTTGTTTTCTGCAAGAGCGACGTCAATATGACTGCCCGGTGTGACAGTGGCAGACACGCTCAGTGCCAGAGAGACACATCCTATCAGCAGTCGGCGTTTGAAATTATGATGCATTTGTTGATTCCTTCACCGATAATATCTGAGAGGCAAGGCCAAGCCAGACAGACAGCACGATTTCTACTATGACAAACTCCAGGGCAAGGCTGGCATCATGCAGAGAGAAAGCCAAAAGACGGTAAATGCCGATGCAGGCTAGGATGATAGAGAGGGGTATCAGCCAATCACCCTTGCGGGTGACGACAGCACCCATGACCACCAGACCCATCCCTAAAGACAGGCCGCCAATATCACCCATCTGACTGCTCAGAGCCGCCCCATTCAACAGGGGCATCATCAGGGCAGATGCGGCAGCTTCGGGGGAGACAAGCCACTGATAACCAGTGTACAGAAAAAAGACGCCCGGCAATATCAGAAATATGTTGAAGAGTATATGCCGAACCCGACTGTTTGATCCAAGTATATTCATATGCTTCACCTACCTTTGAGACAATAACTCAGTGATTTTATGGATGATCTATTCCGTGTGATTTATTTCGATGTGGCTAAACCGCGTACCTGAAAGGCCATGACGATGGCAGTGATGCCAGCCACAATCGCCCAGATGGAGAAGAGCCAGGTCAGTGTTGCCATTGTTGCCACCGGATGGGTGATGACAAAAAGGCCAAAGAGGAGGTAGAGAATGCCCATGATCATCCCCCACACGCTCCACTGTCGCGTTCCTTCTTGGACACGTCCGGCAAAGATCATCATGATGCCGCTGATGAGGATTGTGATGCCAATGAAATAGGCCAGAAACGACCCGCTGATCAAGCCAACCATGATGGGGTTGCCGAGGATGAAAACACCGGCCAGAATACTAACCAACCCGCTGATCAACATCCAGATGCGCGATTTTTCGGTGTGACCGCGTACGCCTTCAATCAGGCTGAAGACGCCATCCGCAATCCAGTAGAACCCCATAAACCAGAGCAGACTCAGCAGGGTTGCACCGGGCTGGGTAAACATGAGAATGCCAAAGATTACCAGCAGGATGCCGCGAATTAGGGGCATCCACCAGAGTGAGGCTAAGACCTCTTTTGCTTGTTGTTCAGAAAGTGTGTTTATTGCAATTGTCATCGTGTGTCTCCTTATTTAATTGACTGTTAACTCATAGACTTTGCTGTCCTGACCAAGAAAGTAAAACCGACCACCAAGCTGTTTGGGACAGAGGAATCTTCTGGTATGAGTTGCCAAGATTGTCATTGATAACAAAGGCTAACCCATCTGCCGTCAGCAGTGAATCCTCTGTCAGGACACGCGCCTGATAACGCCATCCCGCTGGCAGGTCTAGCCGCTCACCCAACGTTTCTAGATCGTCAATGGTCAATGTCGGGTCAATAATCTGAGTGTAGGACTGCATCCGATAGACCTCACCCTCTGGCGAAGTCAGTTCATAGACCATATTGCCCGCTTTGTAGAGGAAGGTTGTCGTGCGCCGGACCTCGTTATCTGTGTAAGGCTCGTCACCAAGAGTGCCTTCCCACACTTTGGTCTCTATCTTTGCCACTAGCTTCATTTCGATGCCATTAAAATCAACAATCTTGCCCTTTGCAGTTTCGCCACCACCGGTGATCCCATTCAGCACCCAATAGCGGGGGCCATTCATGATGACTGCGGCTGCGTCGTACGCGTCTACCAGTGTTTCTGCCGCCAGTTCGTTCCACAGTTCGGTCGGGCAGTCATTCAGCCCGATTGTATTATAGACTTCAAGGTGCATCGTGGCTCTCTCCCGAAAGACGGGAATGATCTCGCAATAGCGATAATCACGAACATCGTCGGGCGGCGTCAAGAATTGCGTTTGGGCAACCTCCGGCACTGTTTGAGGTTGTTGAATGGCAACACAACCGACCATGATCACAGTCAGTAAGACCACAAGAAATAAGGTTTGTGAAGTACGTTTCATTAAAATATCCTCCTTAGTTTTGAATGTTTAATCACTTGCTTGTTGTTCAGAAAACATATTTGTTGCAGTTGTCATTCGTTCCTCCTTTTATGACGATACTTGTGGAATGGCCTTATTTGTCTTACTGTCACCACACCAAAGGCGATCATAAGAGTTCCCAAATTCATCATTCATAACATATTGCAGACCATTTATATCAAGGACATACACATCATCGTTGAACGTGCGCACTTCATACGAATACCCTGATGGCAGCTCCTCAAAGAGATTGTTTAAGTTCTGGATGGCCTCTTCATCTGTCAGTGCTGGATTTTGGGCACTTGTGTAATACTTCATCGCATACTCACACTCCCCGTCAGACATCACATAGACCGGTTGACCTGCCTGATATACCCAAAATGTATTGAAGACGCGATTGACCTCGATGATGGTATAAGCTGTATCGTTGCCAAGTTGAGCAAATATCGCTTGGCTCAGTTCAGGGGGAACATTGCCCGAATCATCTATCGTGACATCAAATTGATTGGCAATGCGTCGGACTGGACCGACATCAACAGTGGCTACCAATACCATGTTGACCCCTGAACCTTCTGGTATCTCTCGAATGACAGGATTGTCCTCATTGATTCCCCCAGCATCAACCCTCAAATTTAAGTCATCATCCACTATAAAGGCGTAGTCGATGAGTTGCCAGCGAGGACCGTCCACCAGATACAGATTGCGGTTGATGCTTGCCAGCCATTCGTCGGAGCAACCGTGACCCTGACCTGCATTGTTCCAGACGTTAATAACCACTTGATTATCTTCAATGCCCAAATCAAACAACTCACAATTACGATAGCCACGCGTAGGTGGTAAATCATGGGGGATTTTCGCCGCTAGTTCCGCGATCACCTCGGGGCCTTCGCTAGGACCTTCACTAATCATTGGACGACATGCGACTAAGCAAAAAAGAATTGCAACAACAATGAACCCTATTTTCTTCATTTTCCTATCCTCCTTTGTACTAAATAACTTTATAGTTTTTCTTATGTAGAAGATTTCGCATTGCAGACGATTTCAAAAAGTCTGCCTGTTGGCCTCTACGGTTTCCAGTATATCGGGGCGTGCGGATGGCGAACAGTGTCACCTATCATGTTTGCAAGGGGTGTCACCTGTCACTATTCAAAGCCTGCGACTCTTTGGTATAATGGCCGACATGGACATTTCAAAAAGAAATCAGCATGATGAAAACAAATGGCGTTGGGACACAAATGGTATGACCACTGAACCGCGTCCGATAGCTGAAGAACCGACGATAGAGCGTGGGCTAATTGGTGCGTTTCGCTTTTTTATCGCAATTCGCCTAGTCTTATGGCGGATACTCTATCGTACTGTCGCAACAAGCGTTCTCTATGCCGAATTTAGCTCGTTTGCGATACAGGCACTTTGGATCATGTTCCTGCCTGATCTGTTAATGCTGATTGTCCTGAGTTGGCCGCGCCTCTATAGGCAAATCGATCAACGTCATTTCAGATGGATAGTCGCATTCAGCACAGCCGCCCTACTCATCGGGCATGCCAACTTGCTGCCTCTCCGAGATTTGCAAAATCTGCCCCACATATCAGCCTACCTCACGCCCCATATGCTTTGTCTCTTCATCACCGTACTCTTTGTGGGCTGGCAATATCATTGGCGGGCAGTCCTATTCTATAGCGCAATTGTGGCCGGCATGTTTCTAGTTTCATTGTGGCAACTTGATCTGCTGACGCCGGAACGCTTCGGCACGGCATTAGTGATGGTCAACTTGGTGATTCTACTACCGGGCTGGGTCACCACCCGCATGATGACCCAGCAACGCCAACAAAAGGCAGCCTTGGCGACAGCGGCAGAGGAACAAGCGCGCACCAATAAGCAACTGGTCCACTACACGGCCTCGCTTGAAGAATTGACCATCAGTCGAGAACGCAATCGGCTGGCGCGCGAATTGCACGACACGCTGGCCCATTCACTGAGCGCAGTGACGGTACAGTTGGGTGCGGTCGAGACGTTGTGGGAAAGCAATCCAGAGGCAGCCAAAACCCTTTTGACACAAGCCGATGAGAGTGCAAGAACTGGACTGGATGAGGCGCGGCGAGCGTTGCAAGCATTGCGGGCCTTGCCACTAGAAGATTTAGGATTGGTGTTGGCCTTGGAAGCGTTAGCCAAAGAGGCCACTGAACGTACAGGCTCACAACTCCATCTCGACGTGCCAGAAGAGAAGTTGACCTTCCTCGAACCTCACATTGAGCAGAGTATCTATCGCGTGGCCCAAGAAGCACTAGAAAACTGTGTGCGCCACGCCGAGGCCAAAACGCTTTGGGTCACGCTGGTTCATTCCGTCCAGCAACTGCAATTAACAATCCAAGATGATGGTCAGGGATTTGACCAATCGCAATCGGCGCCAACGGGGCATTACGGAGTTGCAGGCATGAACGAGCGCGCCAGCGTGATTGGTGGCACATTACAGATAGAGAGTGTACTTGGAGAAGGCACAACGGTTCAGCTTGTGGTACTGCTAAGGGAGATTAAGGGGCAGTAACCAGCTTGTTAATTCTGATTCCTACAGGGTATGATATACAAAACTGTTGTGTCGTGATGTCTTTTTGATAGGAGGTAGACGATGAAAAAGACCTTTAACCAATGGAACAAAGGTGATTTACAAGAGGAATTTGATTTACGACGAGAAAAAAAGTGCCAGGCGTTAGATGCATGGCTTGCCAGACCCGATGAAGAGCCTATTGAACTGAGCGAATATGAACAAATGTCTTTGAATTTTTTAATAGAAGAGGCTAAAATTTTCATTGAAGAATGGAATGAATGGGAATTACGCGAGCAATTCATTGGACATGTTGTTAAGTTAGCCCGTTTTAACGATGCCGAGCGATTGATATCTACATTCTCGGAACGTATCCTAGAGGCAAAAGTCAAAAGCGTTAGAAACCATAACGACATTGAACTATCTGGTAAAGTGGATTGGATGGTTGCCCGTGGTTTGGGTACGCCGAAAAAACCTTTCTTGTTTATCCATGAGTATAAACAGGAAGGAGGAGGGACCAGAAGCAATAGTGGTCAGCTTTTGGCAACGATGCTAGCGGCCCAAGCATTGAATGATGATGGCAAGCCAATGTATGGAGCCTATGTCATTGGGAGCAATTGGTACTTTGTGGTTTTGCAGGACAGAAGCTATTGTATGAGCGATGCCTATGTATCAACCAAAGAGGGCGATTTGAAAGAGATTCTGCGGTTGCTTAAGGCCCAGAAGTTGATGATTAACGAGCGGATTTCAGATGATTCAAATATTGATCGTAGATGACCAAACGATGGTACGCGTTGGCCTCGCCGCAATTGTGGGCAGCGATCCAGATATAGACGTGGTGGGGGAGGGCGGCAATGGAGAGGAAGCACTTGCCTTGGTCGAAACCTTGTCACCCGACCTCGTGCTGATGGATTTGCAAATGCCCGTGATGAACGGTGTGCAGGCTACTCGCCGCCTCAAACAAAAACACCCAACGCTCCCCGTCTTGGTCCTTACAACCTATGCCGCAGATGAGTGGGTCTTTGATGCAGTACGGGCGGGCGCAGCGGGCTATCTGCTCAAAGACACTCGTCCAGCCCAGTTGATTGCCGCCATCAAAGGTACAATTGCAGGGGAAACTTTCCTCGATCCGGCCATTGCAGGCAAAGTGCTGCGGCAAGCGGCCCATGCCCAGCACGCCACGCCCCAGCCCACAAAGCTCGTTGAAGCGTTAACGCCACGCGAACTCGACGTACTGGCATTGGTCGTTCAAGGGTTGAACAACCGCGAAATCGGCGAACAATTACATTTAGCAACAGGCACAGTGCGTAATCACGTCAGCGAGATTATGGGGAAGCTCGCAGTCTCGGATCGAACGCAGGCCGCAGTGTTGGCAGTACAGATGGGGTTGGTGGATTTTAGGTAAACTTGCCAGTGGTCATTGTGTGGTATACTAATACTATCGAATTGAAATGAACCATGCCCCAATTTTTTAGTATGGAGCAAAAAAAGAGAGAGATTATGGCAACCGCATTTGTAAATTTTCAGCTTCCACAAACCATCTATAGCCAATTTGAAACGATGGCAACTCAGCTGGAAAAACCTGCTGAAACCTTATTAGTGGAAACCTTGCAAGCGTTTCTGGTAGCAAATAACACATCGACAGAGAGACAAACCTCAGCAGGTACACGTATTCATGAGTCTGAACCAAATGCTGATACTGTTGTATTCGCTGATGCTTTGGATGAGATGGATGATCAATCAAAAGATTTATCCGATCTAACAATGAATACGCTATCCTCCATGACACAGAATAGTGTGCATCAATTAAACGGTTACACGTCTGTCCTATCCCCAGAGCCAGATTATGTAAAACCGAATTTACGTGATGAACCATTTATTGGGATGTGGCGCGACCGAGAAGAGATGAACGATAGCACCGCCTGGGTGCGTGAAATGCGTCAGAGCCACTGGGGGCGGAAAGCATGAGTCACATCGTTGTCGTTGATAGCGATATTTTGATTGATATGAGTCGTGGTGTCGATATTGCAATCGACTGTATAGAACGCCTTGAAGAAAAATCAACTGTTGCCTACTCTGCCACAACAGGGATGGAGTTGATTGTTGGCAGTGGCAACAAACGTGAGTTGCAGTCGCTGATTCGTTTCCTGAAACGATTTCAACTTATCCCGCTCAATGAGCAAATATCTAGCATTGCCATCGACTTATTAACACGGTATAACTTTGAGTCACGGTTTGTTGCCGCCGGATGCCTTAGTTGCCGCGACTGCCATCTCCTTATCCGCTCCACTGATTAGTAAAAATCAGCGAGATTATCGCTTTATTTCATCGTTAGAGTTGCTTCCATATCCTAGCAAATCTTAACACTATGTAATAGCCAATAATATTTCGACTTCGGTGTTAGCACAGCGTACACAAACTGATCGCAAATTGCCCAAAACCAATCCTATTTTCACATGACAGACAAAATTCCAGAGCAACCAAATCCAAATAACCAAATATCAGTGGGTGATATTGACAAAAGCACTGTTGCCATAGGTGACCGTATCAATCAAAACATCACCCACATCCATCAATATATCGACCGCCAAGATGCAAGAAATCAACGCAACCACGCCATCCTACGTCAAGCCGTCAACCGCTTCTGGGTTGATGGCGTTCTCAAAAGTTCGCTCTACCAAGAGGTGCGCATCCGTCTGAAGTTGGATGAAAACGGTGATGCGGTGGACAATCGCCCTTGGGACTTGATTCTGCAACAGCCCAATCAACCAGACCAGTCGATTGATGAACAGATGCAACTCATTGACGTGTACAACCAAATGGGGCAGCGGCTACTCATCATGGGCGAACCCGGCTCTGGGAAGACGACCACGTTGCTTATGTTGACCGAATCGCTGCTGGCACGGGCGGCTGCGGACCCGACGCACCCGACACCCGTTGTCTTTAACCTCTCCTCATGGCAGTCCGGTCAACCGTTGGCCGAGTGGCTAATCGAGGAACTGAATCAACGCTATCAGATGCCCAAGAAAGTGTCAACGGGTTGGATTGAGAATGATGAACTGATTCCACTGCTTGATGGGTTGGATGAGGTGGACCCAGCGCGCCGTGATGAATGCGTGGATGCTATCAACGCCTATCGCCGTGAGCATGTGGTGAGCATGGTTGTGTGTAGCCGGACTGCCGAGTACGCATCGCTGACGGGAAAACTGCAACTAAGTGGAGCCGTTGTCGTCCGTCCGCTGACGCAAGCGCAGATTGATGGCTACATTACCGACTTGGGGCCACAGGGCGAGACATTGGCGCAGATGTTGGACGGTGACAGTGAATTGCATGAAGCCAGTGAACTGCGCGACCTTGCCCGGACGCCGTTGATGTTGAGTGTGATGACTTTGGCTTTGCAAGGGGATGATGGCCTGAGTAATAACGCCGACCGCAGCCCTACGCAACGACTTTTTGACCGTTATATTCGGCGCATGTTTTGGCATCGTGGACTTGAACACAGATATACGCCAGACGATACAATGCATTGGTTACAATGGATGGCGAGTCAAATGGCGGGACGTGGTCAGACGATCTTTTTTATCGAGAGACTGCAACCGGATTGGCTATGCAAACGCTCACATGTGAATGTGTATAAACTGATTGTCGGGCTAACTGTTGGATTGATTGTCGGGCTGATAATTATGATAAATTTGATGCTCCCTGTATTATTGGCTTTCGATCTAAATGTAGCTTTGACTGCTTGGCTATCTGTTGGGGCATTTAATTTTACACTGGTTGGGGGACTACTCGCCGGGCTACTTACTGGGATCAGGGAAAAGATTAATGTACATGAGGAACTCAATTTTTCAATTAAACATGGGTTGATAGGTGGATTAAGTGTAAGTTTAATTACTGGTCTATTCATACTAAGTTTTACGTTGATTGAAGAGCAAGGTATCTGGTTGGGAGATGCGCTAAGACTTGCTGTAGGTAACGGTCTGCTTTTAGGACTAATCGCTACGATAATTTTTGGGATCAATGATTTGAAATCTGAACAAGAGATTGAATCATTTCGGCAAGATGTTAATAAGTTACCTTGGAAAGCTGGACTGAGTCTCATCCTTAGCTTTGAAATGGTTTTAAAAAGCCGTATAGCTGAAGCCAAAGTCAAAACGAAACCTAATCAAGGTATTTGGAAATCACTTAGAAACGGGCTGGTTGTTGCGCTCATTTTTTGCCTGATTTTTGGATTTATGGGAGGTCTAATCTTTAATTTTACTTTTGTGTTGATTATCGGGCTAATAGGGGGAATCACTGGGGGATTGGTGATTGGATTGTTAACATGTTTACAGCATTTTACACTTAGGGTACTCCTTCGATCTCATAACTTAACTCCTTGGAACTACGCACATTTCCTCGACTACGCAGCAGAACGGCTCTTCCTACGCAAAGTCGGTGGCGGCTATGTATTTATCCATCGCATGGTGTTGGAGCATATTGCGGCGTTGACGAAGGAGGATATTGAGCGCATAATGGCAAAGTCAGACCGCCACATTGACCCAGAGGACACCCTTGATTACCTACGGGCCAATACTTCATAGTTTTGGTCACTGAGTACGCTTGACAAGTCAAAAATCCATGCTACAATCAAGTTGCTGGTGAGGCAATGGTATGAGCCTCGAAACCCTTTCAATAGTCAGTAAGGGCTAGTGTGGCACAGTGATGGCTTAGGGGCTGGCATGGATTGACATTCCTGTAAGAGCCAGTCGTGTAACCAGCATATTTAGAAAAGGTGAATGTAGACGATTAACATCTATATTCACCTTTTTTAATTGTTCATCTCTGATATAGGTCGCATAATACCTGTTCCATCTATCCCCCAAACAGTTTCTAACCTAATTTGATGTTTGAGTAGTTCAAAAAATTGCTCATGTTGATTTTCATACTTCTGGTATATGCTCCATGCAACAACATCAGCCACCTGCAACTGGCGACCCCACTGCTTATCATCTTTGCCACAAATTTGTATTTGCTCTTCCTTTAGTGCCGCAGACTCTTCTAATTTGCTCAATAAATCGTTGCGATACTGATTGACGTTGTCTCTTTTTTCCAAGACAATGAGTGGAGAAATTGCCGCTGGCTCTTGTGCTGCAATGGTTTGCCGGATCAAATGAGCAAACAACTCATTATAGATCGTCGTGCGTTTTTTGTAATGCCAAATCCACTGTTTATCAAGTAGCATGATAAACAAATCCAAATTAGCCTCCATCTTGGCGATTTGCTTTAGAAAACGCATAACGATCTTTGTATTTAACTCAGCCGCATGTAATGGTTTCCCCCGCTGAAGTGTGCGACGATTTTGTTCATAGATGCGATTGGTGACTTTTTTGAGTGCCTCTGGGTTCTTTGTGCCAACAGCGACGCCAATTAAATAACGATTGCTTGGGTTCGATAAATTCCCCGATTCATCGCAAAATATCCAATATTTATATGGTTTGGGTCTGTTCATCAACTGTCTTTCTGTTTTGAATGATTGTGCCTTGTCTGTTTCCCACAATGGAAAATAGAGAAAATTATAATCGATCACCCCTTACTTGAACAGCTACGTGACAGTTTCAAACAGCAATTCCCATGCTATACTGAAATCAGATAAACGATTTCAGAAAGTTCAAAAAGGTAGGAAAGTTCAAATGACAAGCACAATCAAATTAACAGCAATCGCAATCATCATCATCTTAACACAGGTT
>JBCCFC010000370.1:0-10557 GCA_039029935.1 Chloroflexota bacterium | reverse complement strand
AAATTGGACACCTTCCGGAGGTCTATCCTTCTAAAAAACGATTAACGAATAACTGGCAGATAAATCACACTCTGCCCAACAATAGGCTCGGCTACCACGTCCAAAGCTGTTGGCACCACATGTGAAAAACCTGCATCCATATCCAAGGCTTCTTCACCTGCCAACAAAACAATCGGTTCGGTACGCCCTGTCTGCGCATCAACGCGGTTGTCTACATCTGGATGGTCCGCGGAAACGGATATGATATTGGGTGCATAGTCAGCCGGCGCAACAAACTCAACGATATAGGTCCCCGCTGGTAAGTTGCTAAAGAGATAGTCACCCTCCTCGTTGGTCAACGTTGTAATGATGGCCTCTGCCTGCTCATCGTATAACGTGACCGTGATATCGGGGATACCGCTTTCGCCTGTATCCTGAATCCCATCGCTATTGCTATCTGCCCAAACCTTATCACCGATGGTGACGGGATCAATCGTGACATTGCTACCGCTGGCGAGTGCCGTCAAGCCAAGATGGAAACCAGCATCACCGCCAGACACATTCTGCGCCCCTGCGGGTAAGAAGAATGTGGGTGTGTGTAACGCCCCTGATGACGGAATATCGCTGTCCTGCAAGTCATCATCCACGCCATCATTGTTTGTGGCGTCTTGCACCGTCACAAAGTACTCGTCGCGCGGTGTAAAGGCCACATAGTAGCTTCCTTCTGGCAAATTGCCAAAGAAATAGGCGCCACTGACACCTGTGACCATGCTGGACACAAATTGACCACCGACCGTAAATAGCTCGACCACGACACCGGGAATGCCTGTCTCACCCGCCTCTTGGATGCCGTCGAAGTTTGTGTCAAACCATGCAGTGCCTTGGACAGATGCTGGTGTACTTTCTGTAAAGAAGCCAGCATCCCATGTGAGGTCTCTCTCACCTGCGCTCAACGTCGTGACAGGTGTACGACCGATGGCAAGACTCGCACCCACAGGCACAAAATCGGAATCTGCTGTATCTGTATCCCCCACATCACCGCTACCAACATTTTGCAGCGTCGGTATGTAGCCAGTTGGTGTATGGAACTCAACATAATAGTCGCTTGGCATCAGTCCGCTAAACTGATAGAAGCCATTGACATCTGTTGTGGCTGTTGCAATCTCGACACCACCACTGTCGTACAGCGTCACCGATACACCAAGCAGGCCAGGCTCATTGCCATCCTGTAACCCATTTTGGTTGACATCAAGCCAGACATAGTTTCCGATGCTGGCAGGTGCTATGCTAGGTAAGAATAATCCCAAATCTAAGGTTGGATTATGCTCGCCAGAACGCACTGTCACAACAGGCGTGTTCATGGTTGCGTGGTTGACATCGGAATCAAACACATCATCTGTGCCATTGTCAACAGGGCTAATGTCATAGGCATTTGGTGGTCCAAAATGAACCATGTAACTGCCAGGGCGCAGGTTCTCAAACAGATAGTTGCCGTGACTGTTTGTTTCTGTTGTCGCCAAGACGGTCGCCACACTGGTGACAGCATCAACGCCATTGAGGGTGACACGAATACCGGACACACCCGTTTCGCCTACATTCTGTACGCCATCCTGATCTGTGTCATACCAAACAACGTCGCCGATACTCGCTGGTTGATAAAGCCCCATATCCCATGTGAGATCATTTTCACCCGCTGTCAGTGTTGTGACTGCTGTCTTGCCAGTTGATGGGTCCGCATCCGAGTCAAGGCTGCTATCATTGCCCGCACTTTGTGGACTGATCACGTAGCCAACAGGCGGTGTGAACACAACATAATAGTCGCTTGGGGCTAAACCAGAGAATAAGTAGTTTCCATTCGCATCGGTGGCGGTTGTCAGACCCGTACTCGTGCCTGATGCGCCATTGATCAATTCAACGATGACCCCTGCAATCCCTGGCTCATCTATCGCTGACCCTTGGATGCCGTCGGCATTGCTGTCCAGCCAGACACGGTTGCCTATCGTGGCACTATGACTAGCCACTGGTACAACCGTGTCCAACACGATACCTAAGTCCAAGGTCAAATCAGATTCCGTCCCCAGCAGGGTCGCGGTCGAATGTGTTTGACCTGTGGCAGGGTCTGCGTCTGAATCCACTGTGTCTGCCAACGGATCACTGCTCGTGATATTTTGTGTTGTGACAGTGTAGCCTGAGGGCAACGTCGTCAGATCAAACACAGCATAGTATGCCCCCTCTGGTAACGCTGTAAACAGATAGTTTCCACTCACATCCGTCTTCTGTGGGACGACTGCCTGCCCATGTACATCTGTTGTGACCAGGGCCCCATTCGCATGGTAGAGCGTGACTGTCACATCTGCAACCCCACTTTCGTTGGTATCTTGAAGCCCATTGTCGTTGTCATCGTACCAAACGCGGTCGCCAACACGTACGCCAACATTCACCCCCGTATTCACTGCGACAGGACCCGTGACAATACCCATATCCAATGTCAGATTTGCACTGTTCGACCCCAAGAAGCCAGTTGCATCTGTACGGCCAGTGGATGGATCTGCATCTGAATCCTCACCATCACTCCCTTGGTTGACGGTGGTCACAGTATAGCCGCTGGGGAGTGTACTCAAATTGAACACCGCATAGTAGTCGCCTGGTGGCAAGTTCTCAAAGAGATAGTTTCCGTTTGCATCTGTGGTGGTCGTGGCCGTATTGCCCGATAGATCGACGGCAACCAGCCCTGTGCGATTATTGTAGAGTGTCACCTGTACAGCGGCAACCCCAGCTTCGCCACTATCTTGACGCCCATTCAAGTTAGTGTCATACCAGACCAAATTGCCAACACGAACCGGGGCGAAGAAGCCAAAGTCAACGGTCATGTCGCCATTGTTGTCATCCGCCGCATCCTGTGTGCCACCCTGTTCCGATTCGTTGGCCGGTTCGCCATCGACAACCAGCGCAATCACAGGTGATGTCGTCGCAGAGCCCGATGAAGCCTGTACGCCATTGTCGTCGCCATCTTCTTGATTGTCAGCCGTATCGGTGGGTGTACTGCTGGTTGGTGCATCCGACGGTGGTGTTGGCACATGAATCTGATAGTTGCCTGGTGGCAAATTACCAAAGAAATAGTCACCATTGCTGTCGGTCGTGGTTGTGGCAATGATTGTGGCTGTAACCGATGCACTCCTTGGTGATAAACGGCCAAAGAAATCATCACCATCACCATCACCATCACCATTACCATCACCATCATCATCGCTGTCGTTCGGTGTGTCTATGACTGTATCCGACGCATCCACGAGTTGGATGGTGATGCCAGAGATGCCACTTTCACCCGTGTCATGGAACCCATTATCATCGTGGTCATAGAAGACTGTTGAGCCAATTGACACAACATCCGAAGAGACAGGAGGTGCAGAAGAGACAGAAGGCACAAAGCCAAAGTCAACCGTCATATCGCCATTGTTGTCATCTGCCGCATCCTGTGCGCCACCCTGTCCCGACTCGCTGGTTGGTTCACCATCGGCACTCAGTGTAATCACAGGGGATGTGGTTTCTGCCCCTGACGAAGCCTGTATGCCATTGTCGTCGCCATCTTCCTGATTGTCGCTGGTGTCAGTTGATGTACTGCTGGTCGGCGCATCCGACGGTGGCGTTGGCACACGCACCTGATAGTTGCCCGCTGACAAACTGCCAAAGAAGTAGTCACCATTGCTATCAGTCGTGGTTGTGGCAATGATTGTACCTGGGATTGCCCCCGATGCATCCAAGAGTTGGACGGTGATGCCTGCGATGCCACCCTCGCCTGCATCCTGAAGCCCATTATCATCGTTATCATAGAAAAGCGTTGAACCAATTGACACATCTGATGAGGCAGAAGAGACAGAAGAGACAGAAGACACAGAAGGCACAAAGCCAAAGTCAATCGTCATGTCACCATTGTCGTCATCAGTAGCATCCTGTGTGCCACCCTGCTCAGACTCACCCGTGGGTTCGCCGTCGGCAGTCAGTGTAATCCCAGGTGATCTGGTTTCCGCGCCCGATGTGGTTTGGGACCCATTGTCGTCGCCATCTTCCTGATTGTCAGCCGTATCGGTGGGCGTACTGCTGGTGGGTGCATCCGACGGAGGTATCGGCACCACAACCTGATAGTTGCCCGCTGACAAACTGCCAAAGAAGTAGTCGCCATTGCTATCGGTCGTGGTTGTGGCGAGGACGACACCCGCTGAATTCAATAGTTGGACAGTGATGCCTGAGATGCCACCTTCACCCGTGTCATGGAACCCATTATCATTGTTGTCATAGAAGAGCGTTGAGCCAATGGCCCCAGTCGGGCTTGGTGTACTCGGTGTACTCGGTGTAACAGGTGTAACGGGTGTAGCGGGCGGAACAGGTGTAACGGGTGTAACGGGCGTACTCGTTGTCGGAAGGACAAAGCCAAAGTCAACGGTCATATCCCCATTGTTATCATCGGCAGCATCCTGTGTGCCACCCTGACCCGACTCACTGGTCGGTTCGCCATCCACAACCAGTGTAATGACAGGGGATGTTGTCTCTGCGCCCGATGACGCTTGTATGCCATTGTCATCGCCATCTTCCTGATTGTCAGCCATATCCGTGGTGGTACTGCTGGTCGGCGCATTGGCGGGTGGTGTCGGCACACGCACTTGATAGTTGCCAGGCAACAGATTGCCAAAGAAATAGTCGCCATTGCCATCGGTCGTAGTTGCGGCTGTCACTGTCCCCGATGCATCGAGCAACTGCACGGTAATCGCCGCAATGCCACTCTCGCCAACATCCTGAACACCGTTATCGTTGTTGTCATAGAACAAGGTCGAACCCAAACTCAACGACGGGATAAAGCCAAAGTCAACGGTCATATCACCATTGTTGTCGTCCGCAGCATCCTGTGTTCCTCCTTGCTCAGACTCGCTGGTGGGTTCGCCATCCGCAACCAGTGTGATAACGGGCGATGTTGTCGCACCGCCAACCGTTGCTTGAGTCCCATTGTCGTCGCCATCCTCCTGATTATCATTGGTATCGGTAGTGGTACTGCTTCTTTGTGCATCGGTCGGTGGTGTCGGCACACGCACTTGATAGTTGCCGGGCAACAGATTGCCAAAGAAATAGTCGCCATTGCTATCAGTCGTGGTTGTGGCCGTCACTGTCCCCGATGCATCCAACAACTGCACGGTAATCGTCGGAATGCCACTCTCGCCAATATCCTGAAGACCGCTATTGTTATTGTCGTAGAAAAGCGTTGAGCCGATGGAGACATAGGGCGCAAAGCCAAAGTCAACCGTCATGTCGCCATTGTTATCATCCGCCGCATCCTGTGTACCCCCCTGCCCAGACTCGCTGGTCGGTTCGCCATTGGCAACCAATGTAATCACAGGTGATGTTGTCGCTGCCCCTGACGAAGCCTGTATACCATTGTCATCGCCATCTTCCTGATTGTCATTGGTATCGGTGGGCGTACTACTGGTCGGTGCATCTGTGGGCGGTGTCGGCACATGCACTTGATAGTTGCCGGGCAACAGATTGCCAAAGAAATAGTCGCCATTGCTATCAGTGGTGGTTGTGGCTGTGACTGTCCCCGATGCATCCAACAACTGCACGGTAATCGTCGAAATGCCACTCTCACCAACATCCTGAAGACCGTTATTGTTATTGTCGTAGAAGAGCGTTGAACCGATGGAAACATAGGGTACAAAGCCAAAGTCAACCGTCATGTCGCCATTATTATCATCCAGCGCATCATCCAGTGTACCGCCCGAAGCTGTCTCTGTGGTTGTGGGTTCACCATCAACCGTTAACATGATGACGGGTGATGTGACCACTGTGCCAGCACTAATCTGAATGCCATTATCATCCCCATCCTCCTGATTATCAGCCGTATCAGTCGTCGTGCTACTGGTCGGTGCATCGGTAGGCGGTGTTGGCACGCGGACTTGATAGCTGCTAGGCAACAATCTACTAAAGAGATAGGTTCCGCTGATATCGGTGGTGGCAGTCAACAGGACAGTGCCTGCGATGTTGAGCAATTGCACCTCAATATTGGGAATGCCCGCCTCGCCTGTCTCTTGCAGTCCATCGTTGTCGTTGTCATAGAATAGCGTTGACCCAATGCTTACGGTTGGGATAAAGCCAAAGTCAACCGTCATGTCACCATTGTTATCATCCAACGCATCATCCTGATTACCGCCTGAAGCCGTCTCTGTGGTTGTGGGTTCACCATCAATTGCTAATGTGATTACAGGTGATGTGACCGCTGTGCCAGAGCCACCGGGCTGATCACCGTTATCGTCCCCATCCTCCTGATTGTCAGCCGTATCCGTCGTCGTGCTACTGGTGGGTGCATCAGCAGGCGGTGTTGGCACACGGACTCGATAGTCACCAGGTAACAATCCCGTAAAGATATAGGTTCCGCTGATATCGGTGGTGGCCGTCAACAGGACAGTGCCTGCGATGTTGAGCAATTGTACCTCAATGTTGGGGATGCCCGCCTCGCCTGTCTCGTGAAGCCCATCGTCGTCGTTGTCATAGAACAGGGTTGAGCCAATGCTCACGGATGGCACAAAGCCAAAGTCAACGGTCATATCGCCATTGTTGTCATCCAACGCATCATCCTGATCGCCATCCTGCGCAGCCTCAACTGTGGGTTCACCATCCGCAACCAGCGTGATTACGGGTGATGTGACCACTGTGCCCGCACTAATCTGAATGCCATTATCGTCGCCATCCTCTTGATTGTCCGCTGTGTCAGTCGTCGTGCTACTGTTTGGTGCATCGGCAGGTGGCGTTGGTACACGAACTCGATAGTCACCGGGTATCAAGTTTGTAAAGAAATAGGTCCCGCTGATATCGGTGGTGGCTGTTAACTCGACCGTGCCTACACTGTTGAGCAATTGCACCTCAATATTGGGGATGCCCGTCTCACCATCGCCAGGCTCATGTTGTCCATCGTTGTCGTTGTCATAGAAGAGTGTTGACCCGATGCTCACATAGGGCGTAAAGCCAAAGTCAACGGTCATGTCGCCGTTGTCATCATCCAGCGCATCATCCTGATTGCCGCCATGCGCAGTTTCGCCAGTGGGTTCACCATCTGCAACCAGCGTGATGACAGGTGATGTTACGACTGCGCCCGCGCTAGTCTGAATGCCATTATCGTCCCCATCCTCTTGATTGTCGGCGGTGTCAGTCGTCGTGCTACTGGTGGGTGCATCGGCAGGGGGGGTAGGCACACGCACCTGATAGTCACCGGGTAACAATCCCGTAAAGAGATAGGTCCCGCTGACTTCGGTTGTGGTGGTCAACAGGACTGTGCCTGTGATGTTGAGCAGCTGTACCTCAATGTTAGGGATGCCCGCCTCGCCTACCTCATGGATGCCATCGTTGTCGTTGTCATAGAACAGTGTTGACCCAATGCTCACAAAAGGCACAAAGCCAAAGTCAACGGTCATATCGCCATTGTTCTCATCCAACGCATCATCCTGATTACCACCATGCGCCGTCTCGCCAGTGGGTTCCGCATCAACCGTTAACGTGATGACGGGGGATGTGACCACTGCACCCGCACGAATCTGAATGCCATTATCGTCGCCATCCTCTTGATTATCGGCGGTATCCGTCGTTGTGCTGCTGGTCGGCGCATCGGTCGGCGGTGTTGGCACACGGACTTGGTAGTTCCCAGGCAGTAAATCTGTAAAGATATAGGTTCCGCTGATAGTCGTTGTCGCTGTCGACAAAACCGTGCCTGTGATGTTGAGCAATTGCACCTCAATATTGGGAATACCCGCCTCACCTGTCTCATGTAGCCCATCATTGTCATTGTCATAGAACAACGTTGACCCAATGCTCACAGGCGGCACAAAGCCAAAGTCGATGGTGTAGTTATTTGCTAGCGCAACTGTCACAACTGCACCTGCACTGACGTGGTTTTCATTGTTGTTGGCGTTGGGGTCGCCATCTATGCCCGTCATAACGCGCGTGGATGTCAAATATCCTGATGGTGTATCGAGCGACACTGTATAGGTTGCAATGCCCGGCACGGTAAGGGTGTAGTGACCAGTGCTGTCGGTTGTGGTCGTGTAAATCGTTGTGGTTGAACCATCAATAGCAGATCTAGGATTCGCAGCGGTGGCTGTGACAACCGTACCAGCAGTGATAGGCCGTGTGTTGTCGCCTGTGTCGTCGGCGATACCATTTCCATCATCCTCTATCCACACGCGATTACCGATTTCTACACTCGGAATACACTCATAGAACCGGCTGCTTGTGTCCACGACCAGCCTAATATCATTAGCCGTATCCACCGAATAGGTGTCCAAATACCCTTCATTAGTACGCCCGTCAAAGAAGGCTGTTGTCGTCGCAACGCCCGGTGGGAAGTTCAGCGTACCTTCCAACCGGAACTGAGATAGATAATCGGTTGAGTCGAGGTAGGTCGGATTCACATAGTCTGTTGAAGCAAAGAAGGTAAAGCTGCCGACCGCAATTTGTGGTGTGAAGTTATAAACAAAGGAGGCTGCCTGATTCGTAGTAACTTCACCACTCGCTACCAGTGTCCCATCATCAAACCCAACACCACTTGGAACGTCAGCATTGTTAGTTGAGTCCTGATACATATAGTATCGTCCACCTGCTTGGGTTGCAAACACTACGCTCTGTCTATTAAAAAAGGCTGAAAAATTGTTTTCAACAACTAATAATGGAGTTTCTAAGATGACCGTGTATTCGAAATTAGTATTCAGACCGGTATAGGTTAAACTGTTCCCACTGGGATCATTCAACCCTACAAGCGTAGCTTGATAACGCAATGTCAATTGTGTGTTTAGTGGTACACTACCGATATTGGCTATTGGTCCGATCCCTTCAAATACCCCACTACCTGCTGCTGACCAATCCATGACCTCTACTGTTCGTGCAAACGCGTTGTCGTCTGGGTTGAATAGCCCACCATGCCAGAGCGTTGGCGTCGTACAACTGGGTGGTGGCTCGGTAAAGGCAAAGTCAATGGTGTGATCATTGGCTGTCGTCACCGTAACCGTCACACCACTGCCATGATTTTCATTATCCCCCGGTGTATATGGAACCACCGACGGGATATAGCCGCTGGGTGTTGGCACGGTCACCGTATAAGTGGCGTTGTCCGGCACGGTGATGGTGTAGAAGCCGTTGGCGTCGGTTGTGGCCGTGTGAGTTGTGACGCCATCCGCGGCGGTGGCTGTGACAACCGTATTGGTGATAGGCCGTGTGTTGTCGCCCGCATCATCAGCAACCCCATTGCCATCATCCTCCGTCCAGAGGCGGTTGCCGATCTCGGCAGCGGCTGGCGCATTAGCGGGCGCATTTAAAGATGCGGCTTGCACACCTTGCGGTGCTGGCAACAGCCCGATGCTAGAAGACGAGAGCAGATTGCTCCCTAACAAGACGGCCAGCAGCATAATCACACCGCTCATGTAGCGTGTGAACTTGTGTAGCCGACCACTGTTTAAATCGTTTTGATAGTACTCCTGATGCGGAACGATTGGATTGCATGGTCGCAGAGCCATTCGCACCCAAGCGATGCATGGTTCTACAGACAGCCCACTTAGCATTTGTCGCTGTGTAGCTGTCACTGTTGTCTTTGTACTCATTGTTGTCTTTGTACTCATTATTTTTCCCGTATGTGTATCGATGAATGTTGAATGATTTGAACATACTTGCGTTGAATTTTTGATGTGTGCGCATACCTTTATATCGTGAAAAGTATGCGCGTGAGTATAGACGATATATTCAGTTGATGTGTGGAATGGATTTCAATGGTATTTTTTACTAACTTGTTGATTTTAAGTTTGCATAAATCAACAAGTTTTTGTGATTGTTATGAATTACCCTCCCAATTGTTTACATGAACATAAATTTTGTTCAACAGCTTTTTGATTGAGTTCTAAATTATTTGTGTCCATCATCGTAGCGGGTCATCTCTGCCAAGCCGATGTCTCTCCCTTATAGATATCTATTTCTATCTGCATTATACTTGAACTCATTCCATGATTTCTGTCTCGAAACATAGCAATTTTGTCTCGAAACATAGCAATTCTATATTATTAGGATAACAAGCTTGTTTTTTGCTTTTTCTACAGAAGTCAAATGTGGATGGTTTGTATTAATTTGTTGAAAAAAATGTGGAGTTATATGTAAGGCGTAATAATCTACGTCGTGATTATACAATATCATTTTTAAGACATAAATATAGGGAATCATATTTAATGGTAATAAAACTTTTTACTATTTGTTAAAATCAAAAACATCTTTATGAAAAATTATTCATTCTACATAAGCATTATATATATGTGACGCAAGTTCTTTTTATTCAGAGGAGAGTCTATCCCTGCTTTGGTTTTATTATATGTAAGACAAGTTACTCTATTTTTTATATTTTTTTGAGGATAACTTGCAGAAATTGTTGTTAGAGATGAATAAAAATGTACTGTACGGGTCCATCTGCCGGCTCTATCTCTTTGTAAAAACAAAAGAATTTGCAATAAAAAATTATAAAGTTTTAATGGTGATAGATGTATAATAAATTATTTATTTGTTTTT